>CAYIZU010000041.1:6059-11807 GCA_964367795.1 uncultured Rikenellaceae bacterium
CCTTAGCATAATCTTTACTACCCTCTAATTTAGCCCCTTCCATAGAAGGTCCAATAACAGGGATATTAGATAACTCACTATCATTAATAAAATAATCCACTATACCCAAAACAAGAGGCTCTTCAGGGCCAACAACTACCATAGTAACCCCCTTTTCAAGCACAAACGTCTTAAGCGCGCTAAAATCCTTTATGTTTAGATTAACATTCTCCCCGTGTGCTGCTGTACCTCCATTTCCCGGAGCAATATATAATTTTTCTAATAATGAACTCTTTTCAATAGCACGAGCAAAAGCGTGCTCACGACCTCCACTACCCAATAATAAAATAGTCTCTAACATATATCTAAATTTTTAAATTATCTTCTTTTTCTCCTCTTCCTACCTTGCGACGAGCTACTATCCAATACCACAGCGTTCGATACCCTATTCTCCACCACAAACTCAAAATCTATTATCTTGCGCGACATATCAATACGTAATACACGCACTACCACCTCATCGCCCAACTGATACTTATTGTGATACTTGGAACCCACAAATGAGTAATTCTCCTTATCGAAATAGTATATATCATCCCCCATCTCACGAACAGATACCATACCCTCAATATGTGTATCCTTAAGCTCAACATATACTCCCCACTCTGTGAGCCCACTAACGGTTCCAACAAACTCCTCACCTATCTTATCAGACATAAACTCCACCATCTTATACTTGATAGATGCACGTTCTGCCTCTGCCGCTACAACCTCCCTTTCGGAAGAGTGTTTACATAAATCTTCATATAACTCTTTAGATGCACTTCGCCCACCATCCAAATATTTTTGCAATAATCTATGCACCATCATATCAGGATAGCGACGTATTGGCGATGTGAAATGTGTATAGTAATCAAATCCAAGACCGTAGTGCCCTATATTGTCAATTGAATAGGCAGCCTTCGCCATCGTCCTAAGAGCTAATATAGTAAAGAGATTCTCAACATTTTTACCTTTTACATTGTTGAGAAGGTTACTTATCTCTTTAGATATCATACTATCATTATCACTTTTTACAGTATATCCAAATTTTGCTGCAAAACGACTAAGCTCTGAGAATTTATCACTATTGGGTTTATCATGCACTCTATAAACAAATGTTTTGCCTTTTGTGCGACCACGTTTTGCCCCAACATATTCTGCCACCTCTTTATTTGCAAGTAGCATAAACTCCTCAATTAAATGGTTAGAATCTTTCATAACCTTAAAATATACCGACAATGGTTTTCCACTATCATCAAGCACAAATTTCGGTTCGTCACGGTCAAAAGCTATCGAGCCACTCTCGAAACGCGCAGCTCTCATTACCTTAGCAAGTGTATCAAGAGTTTTTATCTCCCACGTCATCTCATCTCTAACACCCTCAATAATCTCTTGTGCCTCTTCATAGGTAAAACGCCTATCCGAATTTATCACCGTACGCCCAAACCATTTATCCAATATCTCTGCCTTATCATTCATCTTAAAAACTGCCGAGAAACATAGTTTATCTTCATTCGGACGCAATGAACATAATCCATTAGAAAGCCTTTCCGGCAGCATCGGCACAACCCTATCAACAAGATATACAGATGTAGCACGCCTTAATGCCTCCTCCTCAAGAGTGGTTCCCGGTTGTATATAATGTGTAACATCGGCAATATGAACCCCTATTTCGTAATTCCCATCATCGGTGCGTTCTATTGAGAGTGCATCATCAAAATCTTTTGCATCGAAAGGGTCGATAGTAAACGTTGTTATAGCTCTGAAATCACGCCTTTTTGCAATCTCCTTATCAGGTATCTCAAGGGGTATCCTCTCGGATGCTGTTATCACCGCCTCGCTAAACTCATAAGGAAGCTCATACTCTTCTAATATGGCATGCATCTCCGCATTGTTATCACCCGACGAGCCTAAAACCTTAACCACATGCCCTATAGGGTTTCTACTATCTGAAGGAAAATCAGTAATCCCAACAACCACCTTGTCACCATCTTTTGCACCATTTAATTCACCTGTTGAAATATAAATATCATAAAACATATCTTTACTCTCGGGCAAGACAAAGGCAAATCCTTTATTTATCTCTATGGTACCTATATATTTCTTTGTACTACGCTCAATGACCCGCGTGATAATGCCTTCCATACGGCCTTTACGCGATGATGGGTATATAGCAATTTCCACTTCGTCGTCAACCAATGCATTATTAAGATTATGACGCGCAACTATTACATCATTCTCAAAATCTGTTATCTCAACAAAGCCTCCAGCTGCTATTATCGACACTAAACTACCTTTAAAAAGTGGTAAATTAGCTATTGAATAGCGATAATACTCGCCATCAATACGCTCTAAGACCCCCCTTCGACTTAAATCAAAAAGTGCCTCTTCAACAACTCTTATAGCTCCCTTATTTATCATAGGACCCAATGCACGGATAACACTTTTACTGCTAAAACTCTTGTTTGGGTTGTACTTAAGCAGCGTTGCTATCTCATTGGATATCTCCTCTTTTGATAATGTTTTATTTCTTCGTCCTCGTCTCATACTCTTCATCTTCTTCGTAATATTCGTCATCATAGTACTCATCATCGTACTCATACTCATCATCTTCATACTCAGGCTCTTTAACTCGCCGTTTTTTTACTACATAGGTCTTATTTTCACTACCTATAAGTAATCGTGTGATATTCTTTCTGTGTGTGTATATGAGTAATAACGATACTATTATTCCAAAAATAACCATATCTTTCTCTGCTCCAAAAAAGAAACGGAGATAAAAAGGGAATGCGGCACCTGCTGTTATTGAGGCAAGAGATACATAGCTAAATGCCATCAGCACCACAAAAAATGTTAGCAATGAACAAACAACTGCCATTGGTGCTATTGCCAACATTGCACCTGCTATCGTAGCAACACCTTTCCCCCCCTTAAAACCGGCAAAAATAGGGAACATATGCCCCAATGCCGCGGCAATGGCATAAGCTACTTGTAAATATAATATAGAGATACCAGCCCCTTCATCTACAAAGAATGGAATTTGTGCCAAAATCACCGCCAATGAACCTTTTAATAGGTCAACAGAAAATACAGGCAGAGCTGCCCTTCGACCTAAAACTCTTAGGGTGTTTGTCGCACCTGCATTTCGACTACCATGCTCACGCACATCAATGCCATAGAAACGTTTTCCAACCCATACCGCAGTTGGAATAGAACCCAAAAGATAGGCAATAATAAATAGTCCAAAATATAATAAATACATAGTTGTTTTTCTTTACGATTATCAGTACACAAATGTAGATATTTTTTTTCACATATAGAACATTTTTTTATTTATTTTCTGCGATATAACCACTATTTGATTATTTGACACTGAATGAGGTTCTTAAATTTTAGATAATTTATATGAAAAAAATTGGATATCTCACATTTTATTATTACTTTTGTGGCAATATATTTATGTAAGGAGTTAAGGTGGAGAGTTCGGTGTTAAGAAAGCCCGATTGGTTAAAAATAAGGCTTGAAAATAATAAAGAGTATTCATTGGTCTCTAAATTGGTAGAGGATAATGGATTGCACACGATATGTAGTAGTGGTAAGTGCCCCAACATGAACGAATGTTGGAGCCGCGGAACCGCAACTTTCATGATACTTGGAAATATATGCACACGTGCTTGTAGATTTTGTGCTACGGCAACGGGAAAACCATTGCAGGTGGATGTTAACGAGCCTCAAAAGGTTGCAAACTCCATAAACATAATGAAACTTAAACATGCTGTCATCACCTCGGTTGATAGAGATGATTTATCAGATGGAGGAGCAGAAATATGGGCAGAAACAGTGCGTAGAGTGCGTGAAAAATCGCCGACAACCACTATTGAGTTACTTATTCCAGATATGGATGGAAAAAAAGAGCTGCTTGACATAATAATTGATGAAAAACCCGATATTTTAGGACATAATATAGAGTGTGTGCGAAGAGTGACACCAGAGATAAGAAGTAGGGCCAAATATGATTTATCTCTTGAGGTTATTAGATATATAGCAGAAAGAGGTATGGTTGCTAAGAGCGGTATAATGGTTGGCGTTGGCGAAAATGATGATGAAGTATTACAAACTTTGAAGGATTTGAAAGATGCAGGATGTGATATAGTAACCATAGGGCAATATCTTCAACCAACGGCTAAACACCTGCCGGTTAGCAGGTATGTACACCCTGAGCAATTTGAGAGCTATAAAAAAAGTGCTCTTGAAATGGGTTTCAGCTATGTAGAATCTGGGCCTTTGGTACGCTCGTCATATATGGCGGATAAGGCTATTAATGGTCGAAAAAAGAGAGTTATAAATGGTTAACGGTAGGGATATAGAAATAGTAGACTGCGGAGTTATTGAGTATGGTGCAGCATGGGAGTTGCAAAAGAGGCTCTTTAATGAGAGGTTAGAGGGGCTCTCTAATCAAAATCGAGTACTATACTGCGAACATCCACATGTCTATACTCTTGGCAAGAGTGGAGATAGTGAAAACCTACTTATAAACAGTGAGTTCCTTAATGAGATAGGAGCCACATATTTTAAGATTGATAGGGGTGGAGATATAACCTATCATGGCTACGGACAGCTTGTTGGCTATCCAATAATTAACGTTAATGAGTATAATATATCTCTAAGAGAGTATATATACTTATTGGAAGAGGCAATAATAAAGACTATTGCCCACTATAATATAGAGGGGCGTCGCGTTGATGGTGCTACTGGCGTATGGGTCGGAGCAGAAGAGAGAGAGCGAAAAATTTGTGCCATAGGAGTTAAAGCATCGCGCTTTATTACAATGCATGGGTTTGCCCTAAATGTGACCACTGATTTAAAGTATTTTGATTACATTAATCCATGTGGTTTCATAACAAAAGGAGTTACTTCAATAGCTAATGAACTGGGTATGAATAATACGGATAGTGAGTTATTGATGAAAGAGGTAAAAAGTTTATTTGCAGATAATTTTGCAAAACTTCTAAATGTGAATACCCTACAATAGGTATTTCATATTATTGAGAGAGCATAGTATATTAGCTTTTATCCTCCGAGCACCTCAAAGAATAGAAAAATAAGTAAAACTATATATATGAGTGTAGAGAAGAGGTGGGTTCTTAAGTCACAGGGAGACTACGAGAAGTCACGATTATTATCACAGGAGTTAAATCTTCCTGAGATACTATCTAATCTACTTATTCAGCGAGGTATTGATTCGTTGGTAAAGGCGGAGGAATTTTTTAACCCAAAGTTAGAGAATCTTCACAACCCATATCTTATGAAAGATATGGCGCGCGCCGTGGAGCGTATTGAGCAAGCGGTGCTTAACAAAGAGTCGATAATGGTATATGGCGACTATGACGTTGATGGTACAACGGCTGTTGCTTTAATGTATCTATTCCTCACCAATAATGTGGGGGCTGATAAAGTACGATTTTATATCCCTGACCGTTACGATGAGGGTTACGGTGTATCTGTCCGCGCGTTAGATTATGCGGCAGAGATGGATGTTAAACTTATTATCGCACTAGACTGCGGAATAAAGGCTAACGAAGAGGTTGAATATGCTAAGAAGTTGGGGGTAGATTTCATTATCTGCGACCATCACCTACCGGGGGATGAATTACCTAACGCAGTTGCTGTATTGGATCCAAAGAGAGAAGATTGCGAATATCCTTTCAAAGAGCTCTCGGGCTGTGG
>CAYIZU010000041.1:11817-13031 GCA_964367795.1 uncultured Rikenellaceae bacterium
AAGCGTACTCAGAACGTAATGGCATGCAGTTCAAAGATATTGAATATCTTATGGATTTGATAGTTGTTAGTATTGCATCTGATATTGTTCCTATTGTAGAGGAGAACCGTATACTAGCATACTACGGGCTGCAACGTCTGAATCATAATCCGGGTATAGGTCTAAAAACAATCATTAAAATCTGCGGATTATCATTAGGACGCGTAAATATCGATGATATTGTATTTAAGATAGGTCCTCGCATAAATGCAGCTGGACGTATGACAAATGACCCTGATGAAGGAGGCTCGGCATCTGGTGGAAATAATGTTGTAAAACTATTAATTGCTAACGATGATAGCCGGGCAATGCGCTATGGTACTATCATCGATGAATGCAATACCGATCGTAAGGCTGTCGACCGTACTATTACAACGGAGGCAAATAAAATTGTTTCTCAATTACCTACAAACCAAGATCTTAAATGTACAGTACTATACAATAGTGAATGGATGAAGGGAGTTGTTGGTATTGTTGCCTCGCGACTCATTGAAAGATATTATCGCCCAACGGTTGTACTCACAATGTCGAATGGGTTTATCACCGGTTCTGCACGAAGCATTTCCGGATTTGATGTTTATCAAGCTATTGAGCACTGCTCAGACCTACTTGAGAATTTCGGAGGACACACATATGCTGCTGGGCTTACCTTAAAGCCTGAAAATTTTGAAGCCTTCAAGGCAAAATTTGAGGAATACGTTGAAAGTAATATAGATGAAGAGGCATTAATCCCACAGATAGAGATAGATGTAGATATAGCTATTACAGATGTCAACATGGAACTTCTTAAGCAATTAAACCGATTTCAACCTTTTGGTCCAGGAAACCAGCAGCCTATTTTTAGAGCTCGTAGGGTTACCGGCCATGCTCGGAAAGTGGGTAAGCGCGAAGAACACCTAAAAATGGAGATTGATGTACCTAATCGCAATAGTCATATTGCAAGTATTGCATTTGGGCAAGGAAATTCCATTTATCGCGTAGTTGCTGGCACGCCTATTGATATATGTTTTACTATAACTGAAAACAGATACAGAGGGCATGAGGAGTTGCAGTTAAGAATAAATGATATAAAACAATCAATGTAATGATGACGTTAGAGGAGTTATATAGCAAATACCTTGAGTGAGAATATGTAACAACTGATAGCCGAGAGATTGAACGGCTAATACATGATG
>CAYIZU010000042.1:0-2321 GCA_964367795.1 uncultured Rikenellaceae bacterium
TCATTATGATTGAACTCATACTTCCACCCATTGGTGATGCCGCAGCCTCTTGTTGAAGAGGTAAAATTGTTAATACGTTCATTTTTCTTTTTTTAATTGTTTATAATTTATATTACTTATTTATCTAACTTCAAGATTAACCAATACACTGTACTTCCCTCTATTGGTCGTGACGGTTATCTCGGAAAATTGTGCTCCTTTTTTTCGCCCAGTCTTATATTTATACTTAATAATTCTGCTCTCTTCACTCTTTATTGGTTGCGACTTATAATCCAAGAATATACAGCCACAATTGCTTTTTATATTAAGTATAACTAAAGGCTTTTCTCCAGTGTTCTTTAAAGCAAAACTATCGTTTAATGTCTCGTTAACAACGGCACGCCCAAGAGCCCTATCCCCCAGCTTCTTTTTCTGCGAACTCTCTGTTGCAGATATTTCGTAGGTTACATTTGCCTTTTCTATCTTTGGTGTAGGCTCTTCTTTCTTCTCTTTATTACCTCCACCACAAGCAAATATAGATATTATACATAGTATATATATATATCGTGTCATAGTTATTTACTTTCGCCCCTTTCGCTTATGTACTTATGAAGGATGCCATTAATAAATATGTTGCTGTTGTTAGTACTGAAATGTTTCGCTATCTCTATATATTCATCAAGAGTGACAGTTGTAGGGATATTTGGCATTTGGCTTATCTCAACTATTGCCATTATTATTATTAGTCTATCAATAACGGTTATGCGCTCAACATCCCAGTTTTTGGCATAATTTCTTATCAGTTCAACATTATCATCATAGCGCAGAATACTTTGCACAAACAAATCCTTGGCAAACTCCATATCCTCTTCGTCGGTATATAGCGGCTTAATCTCAATAGCCGCCTTCTCCTGCTGCTTTGATAGCTGTGATGCCACTTTACTTGTGAAAAACTCTATTTCATCTATCCAGTAAATAGACATATCCTCTACTAAGGAGTAGAATAGTTCATTATCTTCTATCTCATTACGAAGGAAATCAACAACCACTTTTCGCTCGTCACGCCATGTTAACTGCTCTTTGGCAAGATACTCCTTATAATACTCCGCATTATTAAGTCTCTCATATAGTTGCTTAAAGAGTTCGTTATCCCTGCTCCACGATAATTTATTCTTGCTTAAAAATTCGTTGATAGGTTCATTACTTCGTATCTTTGCGATAAGTGGATTATTCACAAAACGGTAAGATGGGTTACGCTCCTCCTCTGTTGCTGTGTGCTTCTTGCTCCTTTTACTATCCACTTCGCGTGTATACTCTGCTAAATCGGCCATTAAGCGAAACATCATGTGGTAAAGCTCATAACTCTTACTAACACTAAATAGCATACGCTTCTGCGATGCTATAAGTGAATCCTCACCACTATTTACATAAGCATATAATGCCTTTAATACCTTTATTCTAAGAAAACGTCTACTTATCATTTTGTCAATATATTACCTTTAACCCCACAAAATTACACATAATAAACGAGACTACAAAATAATAACTTGATTTATTCGGAAGTATACACAATAGTTAAAATAGAAGTTTCCTATAATACTATGACTCCATATGCTTTCTAATGACTTTAATGAAGTTCTCACCATAAAGCTCATAGCGTCGTTGACCAATATTTTTTATTGATATATATTCCTCTTTTGTTGTTGGACGAAAAGTAGCTAAATCAACTAAAACTGTATTATGCGCAACAACAAATGCCGAGCGATCTATTCGTTCTGCTATTCTCATCCTCTCAATTCTCAATTTTTTAAGCAGTGCTATATCAGTAATGATGATTCCATTAGAATCTGTAATAACATCGAATCCATCTTCTTGAATTTTAAATAATTCATAATCGGTCGTGTTTATATGTATTCCCTTCCCTCTCTTTGTCGTATTATCTTTAATGGTTTTAGGTGTCGGTAATTTAATCTCACTGACATCTTTATATATTTTTTCTTTTACAAAGCTTGACTTAGATTGAGACGTGTCTTCTACTCCGAAGTCGCTATTCCTCCACTGTTGGTATTGAATCATACTAAGATTGCGACTACAACCAGTATTATCCGCTCTATAGTTTGTGCAACCCAAAAACATGTCATTCCCTTTTTTTACTATTAGAAAACCATCTTTACACTGATCGCATTTATGAATTGATAACTCGCCACCATTCAGATTATTGGTCATAAAGCCACATGCTTCTTGATCGTTAGCGCATATCCATAATTTTAAGCCGTAGCTTTTGTTCCATCTTAATATCATTGGATAGCCACAAATTGGACAACAATCTTTTACCATATTAG
>CAYIZU010000042.1:2331-5529 GCA_964367795.1 uncultured Rikenellaceae bacterium
TGATGTCTTTATTTCTCCTCTTAATGTTACATTTGGATAGCTTTCGGTCTCGCGTAATAGTTCCTTGATAAATACAGATGGACGCTTTTCAGGTGTGATTATAAAAACTCTATTTTTTGTGCGAGTAAGTGCAACATAAAAAAGCCTACGTTCTTCTGCGTAGTTATAAGAATTGTCATTAGAGATAACCAAATTTAACACCGGATCATCATCTATTTTTGAAGGGAATCCATAGGTTTCATCTTTTGCATTTATTATTATTACATTCTCTGCACTTAAGCCTTTTGAACTATGAGCCGTTAAGAATTGTAATTTTACTTTGTTACTATACTTCGTAGAATATATTTTACCAGATCTCTCATCGTATGTGAAATTATTTTTTGCCGAACATAAATTTCGAGCATCAAAGCCATATCGACCCAGTAATAGAATAGAGACCACTTTATTTTTTAATTCGTCATTATTGTATCCAATAATCTCCTCTATTGCATCATTTACACGCTCTCCTAATTTTGCATATCGTCCTCCAGCCTCTTTTTTAGAGAACTCTTCAGGGTAGGTATATATAATAACAGGGTTTGTAATTCGTTTTTGCGATATAAGCTGTTTCTGGATCTGAGAGCTATTGCGTTGAATAAATGTACCTGCTATGTCTATTATCTCTTGAGCGTTTCTGTATGTTCGAGTTATATACAATTCCTGCCCGTATCCAAATTCATTACAAAACTTTGTAAATAATGGCAGGATGGAACCGCTAAAGGCATATATCGACTGCCAATCATCGCCAACAGCAATAATTTTTGCGTCACAAAGCTCCGAAAGCTCCTTTACAAGGTTGTATCTTTGTCTTGAAATATCTTGATACTCGTCGATTATTATATACTCAAAATCAAGCTTTTCCTTTGCGATTTGCCTATCCCTAATCAGTTTTGCAGACTCATTTATTAGGTCTTGAAAATCAACTTTTTGAGACTCTTCAAGGCTCTGTTGATACTCCAAATAACAGGTCTTGCAGATATCGAGAAATAGTTTTGTTCTTACATTTTTAGTTTTACGTATAAATTCTTGAAATTTTTCGAATTGGTACCCTTGTGTTTTAAAATTATTGATAAAATTACATATTAACAAGGTTAAACGGTAAATATATTTACTCTCTTCCGTGTTTATTATTTTTTGATAAACCTCTTTTAATGAACGAGGTGCAAAAATATATCCGCGAGCTATAAGTTGATCCTTTAGGTGTTCTAAATAACTGCGCCCGTCATTATAAAATGAGAACGTGTATATTAAATCTGTATTATGCTTGCGATGTAATAATATTTTATCGTTTATTCTTGATTTATATTGATTTAATGTAAATTCATTATAGCGGTTGCTTTGCCCCGACTCAGATATGCCAAAGTGCTCAATATAGGTGACTTTATTCTCTTGTTTAATTATAAAATCGGGTGTATAAGGCTTGTTTGCATCTAAAATATGATACTTGTAAATGGGCTCATATTCATATTCTATATTATTAAGGTATAGGAAATTAGCGATATGAACCTCCTCCATAGATCGCATAATTTCATTGTTTATGGTCTGTGATTTTTTTGTGTGTAGATTTATTATTTGTTTTGCATATTCTTTAACCTTACTTTTTAGTGTTGAGAGGTCTGCTCTTGCAATGAAATTGAAATATTCGTTTAGATCCTCGCCCTCGTATGGCGCTGTAAAATAAGCCCCGAAAAACTGTATGAGCTGGCTTGTTTTTCCTTCATCTTTTAGTACTTTTGACTTTAGATATTCACTTACAACATTATGCAGAAAACCTTCGGTCACAATTTGTTTGCGCTCTACACAGCCCTTACGAACTATTGCATAACCTGCAGAGTGAAAAGTTGTTATTGGACAATCTATCTTCAAGGTGGTGTTTATCCTCTCCTTTAGTTCATCTACAGCCTTGTTAGTAAATGATATGACCATTATTTTGTGAGGATTAATATCTCTTTGCTCCACCAGATACTTAACTTTTGCAGCTACAGTTGTTGTTTTTCCTGCTCCTGCACCAGCTATTACTAAAGTGTAATCTTCGTCTGAAACAACAACTTCTCGCTGTTCATTATCAAGCATAATTGTAGTGTCGCAATCTTTTAGTAGAGTATCGAGATACTGCTTTTTTTTCGTAATTTCGGCTCTGACATATTTGTCATTATGCTCCTTGATTATTTTTGATTCTAACGTTATATCCTTTATATCATTATAAGTGTCAATAAATAGCATTATGGCTTTTTCATCAAGTGAGTATCTTTTAATGTAGTTGTTGTACATATCCTCATTGCGTAGTACATTATAAAAGTTTGCCAATTCGGCATAAGCGATAATAAAATCTTTATAATCACTGCGAGCAATAAACTTAGGGGTTTCTAAGAGTCTTTTAAAGTCTTGGTTAAATGCAAGTGTTTTTATATATTTGTCCGGAAACTCAAATGACTTTTCTGCGCCATTGTATTCGTTTTGAGAGTCATTGCTCACAAGTCCAATTTTACGCAATATATTTTTAAGCCTCATAGTTGAAAAATATTAATTTATTGATACGCTATTTAACTTTTGTAATCAATATAGATTACTCTTGTAATTATTATATAGATATCCTTTATATTTGATATTAGTTTTGCAAAGGTAATAAAAATTTACTAAAGAATCGTCATAATTTGCTATTTGCCGATACAAATATGCTACGCTATAAAAAAAGCATTGGTAAATTATGTAGTTTGATAAATAATTGCTAATTTTGCACCTATTATTTATTAATTGTAGGTGAAACTATTTATAGTGGGATATATGGGGTGCGGTAAGAGCACCATCGGAAAGGGGCTTGCCCGTAAAATGGGAGTTCCATTTATTGATTTGGATACCTATATAGAGGAGAGATGTAAAATATCTATAACCTCACTTTTTAATAAATTTGGCGAGGCGGTTTTTCGCAAAATGGAGCGTGATATGCTTATTGAGATATGTCGTGATTTTAATGAGTGTGTTGTCTCAACCGGTGGCGGCGCACCATGTTATAGTGATAACATGGAGGTAATGAACTCCGAAGGATTAACAATATTTATCAATCTGCCGGTAGGAATGTTGGCGTATAGGCTTGAGAATTCGAAGAAGAAACGCCCTATTATAGCAGGTAAGATGGGAGAAGAGTTACGTTCATTTGTC
>CAYIZU010000042.1:5551-7538 GCA_964367795.1 uncultured Rikenellaceae bacterium
ATATATGATTTTTTATTAAAAAATGGATATTTGCAATAATATATATGAATATAGAAGACGATGTAGTCTTCCCGTGCCTGTTGGTAGTGTAATAATCGGAGGAGATAATCCGATTGTTATACAGTCGATGGGTAATGTGCCAACCACAGATGTGGAGGGGGCTGTAAAACAAGCGTTATCTATTGAGGCATCGGGAGCAAATATAGTACGCTTTACAACACAAGGAGTGCGTGAGGCTGAAAATTTAGGAGTTATATCCACTATATTAAATCTACGCATGTCCAATGTTGCCCTTGTGGCTGATGTTCATTTCAAAGCAGAACCGGCATTTATAGCTGCTGCAATGGTTGATAAGGTTCGTATCAATCCCGGAAACTTCAGCGAAGAGGGGAATCTTAGAGATAAATTTGGGCAATTGATAGCTATATGCAAAGAGAATAATACATCTATTCGCGTGGGGGTTAATCATGGCTCCCTGTCTAAGCGTATGGTTGAGCGTTATGGGGATACCGTTGAAGGAATGGTGCAGAGTGCATTAGAGTATCTGCTAATTGCAAAAGAATTAGATTTCTCTCGTGTTGTTGTCTCGTTAAAATCAAGTAATACAATCATAATGGTTAATGCATATCGTCGTATGTGTGACGTTATGAATGAGATGGGAATGAGCTATCCTCTTCATTTGGGTGTTACGGAGGCTGGAAATGGTATGGAAGGTCGTAGTCGCTCTGCTGTTGGTATCGGAGCACTACTTGCCGATGGTATTGGTGATACAATAAGGGTATCGCTTACCGAAGAGCCATCTCATGAAGCTCCATTTGCAAAAATTTTGATTGATTATATTAATAACGATATTAGAAGCTCCGAGGGCGTTGATGGATTTATACCCACAATTAATACCGGTTTTGTTGAAGTGCCGTTTGTTGTAGGCGAAGATAATATAGAGTATGATGAGGTATGTTACAATACGTTACATAGTACGACTATGACAAAATCCGTCGTCGTGGTTAATGAGCCATCTTTCTACCGTAGGCGTGCTGTCGTGGAGTGGTTAACACGTAATGTGTGCAAGAAAATTGTTGTTAAAAGAGAATACTCATTGCCGCGAGAGGAGTTCATCGCTGCCGTAGGTGTGGATTTTGGGGCTATGCTTTTAGATGGATATATGAGCGGAGTATGGATTACCAATAGTGCTATGGAGGTTAGCGAATACGAAGAGATTACCTTAGATTTATTGCAGGCTTCAAGGCGAAAAATTACCTCCCCTGAATATATATCATGTCCGAGTTGCGGAAGAACACTTTATGATATTGAAGGGGTGCTTGGTGAAGTTAAAAGGCGCACGAAAGGTTTAAAAAATATTAAGATAGCCGTGATGGGGTGCATAGTAAATGGTCCTGGCGAGATGGCAGATGCTGATTATGGTTACGTAGGTGCTGGACGTGGAAAGGTTACTCTATATCGGCATGGCAAGGTGTTTAAGCAGAATATTGATGAGTCGGTTGCTATCGATGAATTGGTTAAGTTACTTACTGATAACGGGGAGTTTGTAAGATGATGTTATTACCGACGGCATATTTTGGTAATATTGAATATTACAGGTGGTTATTAAGCAATGAGGAGGTGGTTATAGAGCAATATGAACATTTTCCTAAGCAAACTTATCGTAATAGAACGATGATAATGAGTGCGAATGGGGTTATTCCTCTTATTGTTCCATTAAGTAGGAGTAGGGGAGGAAAATGTCCCACTAAAGATATAGCTATTGACTACTCAATGGAGTGGCAACGTAATAGTTGGCGAGCTGTTGTGTCGGCATATAGAAACTCTCCCTATTTCGACCATTATGAGAGTGATATAAGGCATTTTTTTAGTACCCGCTATGAAACACTTATTGAGATGAATAGCGATATTTTAAATACCACTCTTGCAATATTGGGGGTGGATAAGAGGGTGAGTTATAGTGAAGAGTATATGTTAAGTACAGGGT
>CAYIZU010000042.1:7548-11049 GCA_964367795.1 uncultured Rikenellaceae bacterium
TGTACTCCGAAGAGAATCAGTGATGACTTGTTTAGATCATACTATCAAGTTTTTTCGGAAAAAATTCCCTTTGTGGAAAATCTCTCTATACTTGATTTGATATTTTGCGAGGGGGGATATGCTAAGGAGTATATAGGTTAAGTAAATTATAAAATAGAATAAATAAGTCATATGTTGGTTAATTTTTTATTGTTTTTGCGCAAATTGCGTCTTTCATCACTGCCAGAGAGGAGTGATAAATATCTATTTAGCTTTAAGTGGAGTCTTTATGTGAAGATTTTTACGATAATGATATTAGTTTTCATGCTTGGAATAGTAATAGTAACATTCTGTGTTATTTCTAACCCGTATTATGGTTTTTGCTGTGCTGTTTTAATGATTTGTTTTGCTTTGTTGGCTCTTATATCGGCTCCCGTGGCTTTATATATTGGGGATGATGAAATGGAAATCCATGGTATGATGGAGGAGATACGAATTAAGTATATTTCAATTAAAAAAATAGAACCAATATCAACAAAAGATGCGAGGAAACTTCTTCCATTAATCTCTACGATGGGGCTATTTGGATATTTTGGTAAATATTATGATAGAAAGAATCGTCGCTACATTAAGCTTATGGCGAGTCAGTTTGATAATTTTGTGCTGATAGAGTGTAAAGGCAAGAGAAACTATATTGTTAGTATAAGAGATTATGATAGGGTAGTCCATAATATAAGCGATAGGGTTAATGAGAAAAGACAATATATCGCCGATATGGTTTCTGTTCTACATCCTGCACCTGTTGTGGCGGAAGAGGTTGTAATAGAAGTTGCGGAATAGTTTGGTTAATTTTAAAAAAAATCGTATCTTGTGACGATTTTCTTGTATATAGTAAAATAAAGGCGTTATGAAGATTTCACATAAGTGGCTAAAAAGATATATAAATTGCTCATTATCAATTGATGAGCTATCTCGTATATTGACAGATATAGGTCTCGAGGTGGAGAGTGTTGAGCGAGTTGATAGTGTTAAGGGTGGATTAGAAAATATCATTATCGGTGAGGTTTTAACATGTGATATGCATCCAGATTCAGATCATTTACATATTACAACCGTAGATTATGGAAATGGTGCAGTGCAGATAGTGTGTGGTGCTCCTAATGTGGCAGCAGGGCAAAAAGTTGTTGTGGCAACGGTTGGTGCTGTTTTGTATCCGACACCTGATAGTGAAGGTTTGAAGATAAAAAAGAGTAAGATACGCGGTGCGGAATCTTTTGGTATGATATGCGCTGAAGATGAGTTAGGCATTGGTATTTCGCACGACGGAATAATGGTATTAGATGGTTCGGCTGTGGTTGGTACCCCTGCTAAAGAGTATTTTGGTCTTGAGGAGGATTATATATTTGAGATAGGGCTTACTCCTAACCGTGTAGATGCCGCTTCGCACTATGGTGTAGCGCGTGATTTAGCTGCATACCTGCATTTTACACAGAATTCTTATAGTTTGACGTTGCCGTCGGTAGATGATTTTAAGGTTAGCGATAATACATTTAATATAGGGGTTGAGATAGTTAATGAGGTGGCATGTCCACATTATATGGGGGTAACAGTTAGTGGTTTAACCGTAGCGCCATCGCCTGAATGGTTACAAGAGTCGTTGAGGGCGATAGGTATTCAACCTAAGAATAATTTGGTTGATATATCAAATTACATACTTCATGAGGTGGGACAACCTCTTCACTTTTTTGATGCAGATAAAATAGGCGGGAGTAAAGTTATAATTCGTAACTATGAAGATGGATATAAATTTACCACTCTTGATGATGTCGAGAGAGCATTATCATCGGAGGATTTAATGATATCATCCGAGGTTGCACCAATGTGTATCGCAGGTGTATTTGGAGGTGCAGAGAGTGGCGTAAGCGATAATACAACAAGGGTATTTATTGAGAGTGCCTATTTTAATCCAGTATCAGTACGTAAGAGTGCCAAAAGGCATGCCCTTAACACCGATGCTTCGTTCCGTTTCGAGCGTGGTACAGACCCGAATATGTTGACTTACGCACTAAAAAGAGCTGCTTCAATGCTTTGCGATATAGCTGGTGGTCGCGTGACAAGTGAGGTGGTTGATGTGCAGTGTAGTGAGGTTGCGAATTTTGAATTGAGCTTCTCTATTAGTCGATGTGATATGCTTATAGGTAAGAGTATAGGTGTTGGTAATATAAAAAGGATATTAGAGGGATTGGAGATAAATGTGATAAAAGAGGATGGAGATAATCTTCTTCTTTCTGTTCCGCCTTACAGGGTTGATGTTCAGCGTGAGGAGGATGTTATTGAAGATATACTTCGTATTTATGGATATAATAATGTAGAAGTTCCGCAGAGTGTTAAATCTACGCTATCTTATGCACCAAGTCCAGATTCAGATAAAGTGCGTAATATTATATCAGATATGCTTTCTGCCAATGGCTGTAATGAGATAATGAGTAATTCGCTTACCAAGGGCAGCTACTACGGAGATAGTAACTATTACCCTCTTGAGAAGTGTGTTAAAATATTAAATCCGTTGAGTAGTGATTTAAATGTGATGCGTCAAACGCTCTTTTTTAATGCCATGGAGGCTGTTGAACTTAATGCTAATCGCAGGAATGGAGATTTAAAACTTTACGAGTTTGGTAACTGTTATTACTATAATGGTAATGCTGAGGCTGTCGGTTTGCGTGCTTATAGTGAAGGTGCACGTATGGCTATTGTTGTTACAGGTAAAGATGGAGTACCATCGTGGAATAGGCCTACAGTTCAAAGCTCATTTTATACTTTAAAAACTTTTGTGGAGAGGCTATTAAAGCGTTTCGGAATAGATATTAATGACGCTATATTTAGTGGTACAAACAATGATATATATAGTGAGGGTATAGATTTAAAAGTTAGAGGAAAAGAGCTGCTTACTATGGGTATTGTTAGTAAACGTTACCGTAAGATGTTTGATATAAAAGCCGACGTATACTTCGCAGAGATAGATTTTGATAAGTTGGTAGATATGACGAAAAATAGTAGTGTTACTGTTAAAGAGTTGTCAAAGTTTCCGGAAGTTAGACGCGATCTTGCACTTCTGGTTGATAAAAGCGTAACTTTTGCATCGTTGCGTAGTGCTGCACTTAAGAGCGAGAAGAAACTACTTAAGAATGTCACGCTTTTTGATATCTATGAGGGAGATAAGATTCCAGAGGGTAAACGCTCTATCGCGCTTAACTTTGTACTCGAAGATAACACTAAAACATTGACAGATAGCGTTATTGATAAATGTATGGCGAACTTGATATTTCAATTTGAAAAATTAGGTGCAGAGGTGAGAAGTTAATGTTATTAAAAATAGAAAATTTAAAGAAAAAGATATGTTAAGAAAATTTTTGGTAGTATCGATAGCTGTTATTATGGCAGTTGTGTCGTGTAATAATGATGATGACACTCAAATATTTGGTGTGTCGTCGATTAGTTTATTCTTTGAAAATACAAGTGATT
>CAYIZU010000042.1:11059-12940 GCA_964367795.1 uncultured Rikenellaceae bacterium
AGATGAAAGATGGGAATTAGTTGTAGGGAATGGTATAAGCTCATGGAGTAGCTTTGACAAAGATAATACTATTTTTAGTAAAATAGGTAGTGGCGATCTTGATGATATTTATTTGTATAGTGAGCCAAATACAGAGCGTTATGAGAAATACGATACACTATATGTTAATAACCTAAATAGTGGAGCACAACAAAAGGTTCTTTTGACTCTTTTGGCAATTCCAATATCAATAACTACCGACTCGGTAAAGTATGTTCAAAGCACTCAAGGTACCTTATCATTTGATACAGACTATAACTTAGACTATTACGCTCCTATTACACCAAATGTTTCATGGATATCGAATGTATCAATAGATCCAGTTACCAAAAAATTGACTTTCGATGTAGAAGAAAATAACTCAACATTCATCCGAAATGGTGAATTTACAATATCTGGAGGATGGAGCGATCCTATAGAGACAAAATCGGTAACTATTAAGGTGATACAAGATCCCGAAACTTCGCGTGCAACGGATTCAACAAGGCTTTTAACTCTTAATTCTATTTTTAATATGGGATGGAGTAATGGAGTTCCTATGACTGAGTGGGAGAATGTAGAACTTGGAAAAGTTGTTACATCTAAAGGTTATGAAACACGCGTTATAGGTTTAAATCTTGCTGGAGATGGTACAATTGGAGGCTCTATGCCTGATATGGGATATTTTAGCTACATTAAGTATCTACGCCTTAATAATAATAATTTTAGTGGTCCATTTCCATCATCTGTGTGGAATCTTTGTTTGTTAGAGTTACTTTGGTTGGGTGATAACAATATTACGGGAACACTTCCACAGTCAATAGGTAATCTTACACAATTAAGAAATTTATCTATTAATAACACATTAATGGGTGGTGATTTGCCAACAGCATTAGGTGGGTTAAATACTTTGGAGTCTTTGCAACTGCAAAACAATGATTTTACGGGTACAATTAATCCAATTGGTATTACTGGACGCCAGAGGTCAATATTATACCTCAGCAGGGTGGAAATTTGCTACTACCTTAATTAGAATAAAAAAAAGGAACTTATATGTTCCTTTTTTTATTTAAGTAGCTAACGATTACTGTTTTTAATGATAATGAAGATATTTTGTGTAAAAATATTAACTTCATGTGAAAGTGAGTTTAATTTTCTATGCTTAACTTGTTATGCGTGAATATATTGTTAACTTAATATGTGAGTTTGGTTAAAAAAAAATATATTATCTTTGCAGCATGTATATTAACAAAGCTATGTTTGCGAGTATTTTGGAATGTATGAGGTTAGGTTGTAATATCGGTGTAAAAACATATTTATATGTATTATGCGTTTTTTTTATGCAGGGCTGCGCTAAGGGCAATATAGATGTTCTTGGTCAGTCGGATGATATTGTATTCAATTCGATAACAAATGGCGTGGTGCAAAATACCAAATCAGGTTCTATAACTACTGGTACGTTACAAAATTTTGGAATTTTTACATATATAACGGATGCGAAATCGGCCAATAGTAGTGATTTCGTAGAGAAGATGTTTAATGCCAAGTACCAAAGGGATTTATTGGATGATGTATTTAAGCCTGTTGATGATGGTGTTAATGATTTCTTTTGGAGCTATGATTACCATCACTTCTTTGCGTATGCTCCATACAATACTACTGGTGTTGAGTTCGTCGATGCCGTAGATGTAACAAAGCCAGCTACTGATGCTGCTGTTGCAGTGAAATATACTCTGACTAGTAACAATCCTGATGAACATACCGACCTATTATTTGCTAAACGTGGTAATGTTGTACAGATCGAGTCTAATATTGTTTGATTATATTTCAACCATGCCCTTTCTAAGGTGAGTTTTTCTATTG
>CAYIZU010000043.1:0-5409 GCA_964367795.1 uncultured Rikenellaceae bacterium
ACTCTTTCAACTATTAAGCAGGAGAGAGGTACTTCATATCCATTTGCACGCACGTTTAACCTTACTCTAAATCTTGGTTTCTAAAATTTAAACAATGATTATTATGAAAAAAATAATATATACACTCTTGTGCGCCTCTTCGATGTTTATTACAACATCATGTAATAAGTGGCTACAAGTAGATTCGAGTACCAATATAGTTGACGAGGTACTTTTTGATAGCGGTGATGGGTATAGAGTAGCATTAAATGGTATATACACACTACTTGGAGAGACAAATTTGTATGGTAAAGAGTTATCATATGGCTTATCAACTGTCATTGCCGAGACTTATGTCGCTGGTGATATAGGCTCTGTTCTTGGGAATAATCCTTATACATATTTCGTAAATGGCGATACTGATCATGAAGATTTACGAGTAATATACGATAATGTATGGGAGAGTGCATACAATGCTATTGCAAACTGTAATAAGTTACTTGCCAACATAGATAGCGAAGATAACTCACTATTCGACGAAGGAGAAGCAGAGCGTAGAATGATAAAAGGTGAAGCTATAGCTGTACGTGCATTACTACATTTTGAGATATTCCGTCTTTTTGGATATGATATCGATGAGGCAGGTGCAGCAAATAAGCGTTTACCTTATATTGATGATTTCGAGACTATTCAACCATCATACCTTAACTCGACAGATTTCTTAGCTAAGATAATATCGGATTTAGAGGATGCGCGTGCAGAACTTAAGGGTTCGGATGTTGATAGCGAATTAGCGAAGTTTGATGCTACAAGAGGTTTCTACACTGGATATGCTATAGATATTTTCTTTGGAGCAAGATCATCACGCATGAACTATTATGCAACAACATTACTATTAAGTCGAGCGCATCTATTTAATAATGAGTACAATGATGCATATACTTATGCCAAAGAGGTATACGACTATGGTTCAGATGGTTCTGGGGTTATCACATTTACTAATTTCAACATGGATATAGAGCAGTACTATAAGATGAGCGATGAGATATTATTTGCAGGTATTAAAAACGACCTTACTGAATCCTATGAGACTGCTATCCCATCTGGTGACAACTGGAGTTTAGCAAATTTAGATAATATATTTGGTAACGATAATGGAGATTATAGAAAAACGCGACTTATCAACTCAAATAATTACTCTGTAAGATGGAGAGATAATGACCTATCTAATGGCACAGAGACAGGTGGTACGGGTGCTATATTACCGGTTCTTAGAATTTCAGAAGCTATGCATATCATGGCAGAATGTATGGCGACACCTGGGACTAATAGCTATAACCTAATGGGAGCATTGAATATCCTTGACCTACTACGCTTTAATAGGGGTATAGATGCAAAATTAAGCGAAACACTTACAAATCCAACTTCAGAGGTGGTTCTTGACGCAATTTACAACGACTACCAACGTGAAAGTATGGATGAAGGAAGGTCTTCATGGTTATTTAAGCGCACTGGAGAAGGTTTTGTAATAATGGACGGTCCACTACTACTTCCTCGCTCTGAAACAGATTATGTTACTAACTAATAAATGTAATAACAATGAAAAAAATATTTAATATAGCAGCTTTTTCACTATTAATGTTAGTTGTTGGAACAAGCTGTTCAATAGATGAGATAGATACATTTGATAACTCTGCCAACTACGTACAATTTGTGTATAGGTTGCAGGATTCAACAACAGTATCATTTAAAGCGCATGCTGGGGCGACATCTTTCACCCATGAGGTAGATATAGAACTTCTTGGAACTCCTTTTGCGAGCGAAACAGAGTATTCAGTAGAGGTAATGACAGAAAAGAGTACGGCTGTAAAGGGTGTGCACTATAATATTCCGGAGAAACTTACTTTTCCAGCAGGAACATTTAAGGCTAAGCTACCTATTGAATTCATTTATAATAGTGTAATGGATAATACAACACTACGCCTTGAAATTAATATTGTTGGTAAGGATAATATCTTTGCTGGGTATAATAAAACTGCGGTTGTTAGAATAAATAACTCTCTAACCAAACCAACATGGTGGGATTCAAATGTTCAAAGGTTATTCTTTGGAGTATATTCAGAGCATAAGCACGAGTGTATTCTTGAGGCTACCGGCCTGACTGATATTAATTCAATCAGCACATATTCTGAACTTTACTCTATTGCAATAGAGTTTAAAGCGTGGCTGGATGCACAAAATCCTCCTATCCGCGAAAGAGATACTAATTCTTTAATGACAGTACCAGTATAATAAATAGTAGAAATTATGAAAAATATAATATATAAATTATTATTTCTAATCTCGGTTATAACCATAAGCAGCTGTTACTCTGACAAGGGTAATTACGACTATAATTATGGTAAAGAGATAGATTTATCAAGCTACTTGAAAAGTGTAGCAATACCAACAGTTATGTATTCAGAGGAGTTTGAGTTAGAGGTTTCGATACCTGAAGATGTTGCTAAACTATATAACTTTTGGTGGGAAGATGCTGAGACAGATACGACAATGGTTGTATTTGAGGGGCTTAATTTGAAAATATCTGCTTATAAAGTAGGTGCTATCAACTTACGATTGGTTGCAGAAGAGAAATCAACAGGTATACTTACAATGCGAGACCTATCTCCAATAACAGTAACGCAACAGTTTGAACAGGGTTGGTTACTTCTATGTAACGACGAAGGGACAACAGGTCTTTCATTTATAACGCCTCTCTCTAAGAAAACTTTAATAAAAGAGGAGCTCAATGATTATGGCTACTGGGAGCGTGAGTACTCATATGAGAGGTTAGGTTGGGATGCAGATTATCTTTTTAACACAAATATACCATCAACAAGTTCGGCCTTCTTCATGTCATATGATGATTCATTTGATTTCTCTACTTATGAGTCAACGGATGCCTCTTTCTTGTGGATTGATGAAGGAGATGAGGCGAATGCTTATGAGCATATTTCATTTGAACATATCATGAAAATGAACGATAATATAGTTGGAGGGTATCCTGCAGGCTTCGATTTGAAAGGGTTATATAACTCTAATCAAGGTTCGCTGCTTTATTCTGCTGATGGTAAGGTATATCCCAAAATGAACTATAGTTCAGAGGATAGTAAAAATTTCGAAAAATTTGCAGGCTATCCATTATCTTATAAGGGTGATGTTGTAACATTCCATGATATTTTTGCCATTAATTATGGACATAAAGCCTATCAGGATGATAAATTAATGTTTCATGGGGAACTTGCTGATGGCGTTCAAAAGATATTATTTTTGACATTTAGCAGTAATCTTCCTCTCGTTAAAGAACTTGAAGATATTAGATATACAGACCCTAATGAAGAAGTTGATATTCTTAACTTTGGCGACTGGGAGTTAGTTGATGGCGTATTTAACCAAATATCCATGGATAAAACTACTAATCTTATATTTAAGCGTGGTAGTGATTATAGAATGTTAAATATATCACCTGAAGGTGGTGAGGAAATTATTGATTGGGAAACATGGGAAATATACACTACCCCTGAATATTATGATGTTGAGGGAAAAGATTTTTCTGGTGGTGCGTACATGAAAGATAATACTGAATTTATTGCAGTTGATGGTACTTTCTACTTTAGCAGTGGAAATCAAGTCTACCGTTATAACTTCGACACCAATACCACTACCCTATTCTACACCTTTGCAGCAGGTGGTGATATTGTTGGATTTGATACAAACTTCCAAAAAACAGAGCTTGCTGTAGCAACAGAAGGAGGTCATGTAGCTATATTAAACATAGAGAGAAGTTTTACAGGTGTTGAGATAGAGAAGAAGCTATTCACTGATTTCGGCTCTATACAGCAGATAACATATAAATATAGAAGCAAAGAGGCAGCAGGGGCAAGTGCTCATAGCAATGAAACTTGGGATTAAAATCTTTATTGATGGTCTCTAATGATTTTTTGTTAGAGACCATTATTTTTAAAATAATTATTAAAATGAGTGAAGCAGTTTTGAGAATTAAAAATCTATCTCACCGTTATAGCGTTAAATGGGCTATAAAGGATATAAATTTAGAGATAGATAAGAAGGGTATCTATGGACTCTTAGGATCTAATGGAGCTGGTAAGTCGACAACAATGAATATCATGTGTGGCGTTATCAAGCAGACAGAAGGAAGTGTTGAAATCTGTGGCTACGACACCATCACTAACGCAGTGGAGTCGCGCAAGAAGATAGGTTTCCTACCGCAAAAGCCACCTGTTCATCCGGAGATGACAGTATACGAGTACTTACACTACACAACAACCCTAAGACTTATCCCAAAAGATGAGGTTGAGCAGGCAATAGAGGATGTACTTAACGTGTGTAATCTTGGCCATATGCGTGATAGGTTGATAAGCAATTTATCAGGTGGTTATCAGCAGCGTGTGGGTATTGCACAAGCAATAATACACAGACCTGAAGTAGTTATCTTCGACGAGCCAACTAATGGACTCGACCCAAACCAGATAATTGATATTCGCGACTTAATAAGGAATATCGCAAAAGAGAGGACAGTTATACTGTCAACACACATGTTATCTGAAGTGCAGGCGGTTTGTGATAGGATTATTATGATTGAGCATGGAAATATTATATTTAATGGTTCGGTGCGTGATTTCAATAATCATGTGATGCCAGATACTGTATTTGTCACACTTTTAGAGATGCCCGCAGAAGAGGATTTACTTGCCTTAGAGGATGTTATGGGCGTTGAAATGTTAGGAGATAATAATTATCGTCTTAAGTGTCAAAATCCACGTGATGTAGTAAAAAATGTAGTTAAAGCAAGTGTTGAAAAGGGGTGGGATTTAGATGCCATATATGTTGAGAAAAGCTCAATGGATGATATATTTGCAGTTTTATCAAATAATAAATAATTTATGAGACAAATAATTGGAGTTGCAAGAGCGGAATTACAGATAATGTTCTACTCGCCTATTGCATGGTTTATATTAATAGCATTTATTGTTCAATGCGGATTACTTTTCTTTGGAGCGTATGTTGGTATGGCAGACCAGATAAATTTATATGGCAGTACATGGAATATAACGGAGAGATTATATGTAGTATTTGGTTCGCCACGATTTTTTGGTCTTGTTGCAAACTATCTATTCTTTTTTATTCCATTATTGACAATGGGCTGTATGAGCAGGGAGCTACAAAATGGCTCTATCAAGCTTTTGTTCTCATCGCCGATAAGCAATAAGCAGATAATTTTTGGTAAATATTTAGCTATAATATGTTATTCACTGATATTACTATTCGTAGTCTCTATTTATGCTTTTATCGGTGGTTTTACAATTGATAATTTTGACTGGGGTATTGCCTTACCTGCACTATTAGGATTATTCTTATTAATGTGTGCTT
>CAYIZU010000043.1:5419-12882 GCA_964367795.1 uncultured Rikenellaceae bacterium
TGGGGCTATTGGTTTATTTCTTTCAAGTATCACATCGCACCAGATGGTATCTGTATTTTCAACACTTATCGTATTATCACTGCTAACTTATATTGGCTCATTTTGGCAAAATATAGCATTCATACGAGACATAACATACTGGTTATCAATGAATGGACGAATTGATAACTTTGCTGGCGGACTAATATGTAGTGAAGATATAATATACTATTTAGTTATTATTGGATTATTTATTATGCTTAGCCTACTTCGTTTATCAAAACGTAGGGAGAAGGTTAAAAGCTCTATTGTATGGACACGTTACACGGTTCTATTTGCATCAGTTGTATTAATTGCATATATTAGCTCACGTCCTAAGATGATGGGATATGTTGATTTTGCACGTTTTGAAACAAATACTATATCTAAAGGTACGCAGGAGATAATGTCAACTTTAGAGGGCGAACATGTTGTTACCACTTTTATAAATATCTTTGAAGACCCTATGATTGTGTTTACAGCTCGTACCAATGAGGAGATATGGGATATGAAAGAGCTGATGGGCTCATATACCCGTTTCTTCCCTGAGATGAAATTAAAGTATGTATACTATTACACTAAGAATAAAAATTTTCAGGATTTAGTAGATAGATTTCCAGATAAGAGTGAGAAAGAGATAGTAAAGATAGGTGCTAAAAATTTTGGATTATCATTAAAAAAGATACTTAATGAGGAAGAGGTTTTAAAACTTGAGCCAACTCTTAAAGATGAGAAAATAGGGGTTGTAAAAGTTATTACTACACCTGATGGTGGTAAGGGATATATTCGTTATTTTAGGGATATGATTGTTCTTCCTACGGAGGCAGAGATAGCAGCAGCATTTAAACGTGTACAGGCTTCAAGCACATTCCCAAAAGTTGCATTCCTTACAGGTCATGGCGAAAGAAGTATTAATATCTTTGGAGATTTATCATACTCTGGATTTACAGATATGCGGGTACGTGCGGCTCTGTATAATAAGGGCTTTGATGTTCTTGAAGTAAAGCTTAATAAACCAATACCAGAGGGTATTAATATCCTTGTAATTGGAGATATAAGAAAGCCACTTAGTGAAGAAGAGATGGTTAACTATCAAAAGTATATTGACCGTGGTGGTAATTTGATTGTTATGGGTGAGCCTAATAGGCATAACCTTACTAACACTCTAACTGAACAATTTGGTATCACACTCAAAAAAGGTAGATTAGTAAAAATTCAAGAGGGTAACAGAGCTGATATTTTAATGCAATTACCTCATAAGGATGGAGATGCCCTTTCGTATATTTTAGCGCAGAAGAGAAGGGAATATTGGTATAAAAATGCAACTCCTTCGGCTGCAGCTCTTGAATTCAATACAGGAGGTGATTATAACCAAACTACGCTCATGACAACTGATACAGTTGGCGGTAATGCTTGGATAGAGTTAGAGACCACAAATTTTGAAGAGGAGGTCCCTATATTCAATAGCAATGCCGGAGAGGTGATGAGCGAAAATTTCCCTATCATTGCGGCTGCGCATCGTAATATTAGCGGTAGAACTCAGAAAATTGTTGTCAGTGGAGATGCCGACTTTGCAAGTAATAGTGAGTTAGGTGGTAGTATCCATGGCGCATCTATCGATAATATAACATTCATAACTGGTTTATTTGAATGGTTATCTGATGGTGAGGCACCGATAGATATTCGTCGTCCTCAATCTATTGATAATACTATGAGTATATCTTCGAAAGGGGCTTCGGTTATCAATATAATGATACAGTGGATATTGCCAGGCATATTATTGGTATTATCGATATTAATTTCAATGCGAAGAAAAGCTAAATAGAAATTGTCTCAAAAACATTTTTGTCACTTCCTGAATCGCATAAATACTCACGTACATAAGTACGCTCCGTTTTATACTCATCACGAAGCACCAAAACTGAATTTTGATACAAATTTCTAATAAAAAAGACCGCCTCGAAATAATTCGAGACGGCTTCTTTTGAACGAGAATTGTGCGCCGAATCCTCACCTATTTTACGTAGGCTCCGATTTGGCGTACTTTTTTTTGTAATGTCTCCGACAGCTCGTTTTGGAAAACGAGACAAAACTCTTTAAGAGAAATTTCATTTCTCATAGTGCGCAAAGCGATGACAAAAGACAGTTTCAAAAATACCATCGACTAAGTATTTGCAATATTAAAGATAGGCATACCAACTTTTTCTGCCTTATTAACTGTATACATAGTGCCACCTCTTTGACCATCATAAAAACATATAAGGCATGCCGAATGCTCTATTAAACAATCATTTCGTCTAAGGAATTGATAATCATGTTCAAATTTTTCAAATAAAGTGACAACTCCATCTGCTGCATTACATATACTACGATACAACTCCTTATTCTCAGCATCGTAGCGCGCCTCTTGGCCGATAAAAGGAACTACCATTATAAGTCGCACATCTGCACCTTCATCGCGTAGGCGTATTACTGCTTTTGCTGCTATTAAATCGAATCCTTCGGCTGCACCACTTAAAAAAGTATCGTAATCATTATTGTATAGCATTTTAACAGTTTCATAACATTTGTCTTCAATTAAAGATATAGACACATAGTTTGCTGCACGTAACATTTTTGCCGTGCGATATCCGGTAAAAGCAACACATCGGCTCTTATGTGCATTTAATCTGTCAAAATCTTTTAAGTCGTAGTTCATATATGCGTAAATATTTACACAAAGGTATGAAATTAATTTGTAAGTGGCAATATTTATAAGTGGTAAATTTCCTAATCTCACTTTTTTTACTACCTTTGTAGCCGGAATGTTATTAACTTATTATTATGCGAATAGTAATTTCAGGAGCTGGCGAAGTGGGCAGACACTTGGCTAAAATGTTAGAAGAGGAGGGGCACGATATAATCGTTATTGATGGTGACCAAAAAAACTTAGAACTTATAGATAACTTTACAGATATCTATACAGTAACGGGTTCTCCCGTGGATTTAAATACATTACACCGTGCTAATGTTGCAGGGTGTGACCTTTTTATAGCGGTATATTCGGATGAAAATATGAATATACTATCTGCCAGTCTTGCCAAGCATGTAGGAGCCACTAAATCAATTGCTCGCATAGATAATGAGGATTACTTACAGCCTAATAATAAAGAGATATTCATTAATATGGGTATTGATTATATGTTTTATCCGGAAAGAAGTGCTGCCACGGAGGTTATGACCCTACTTGGGAACACCTCTTCATCGGAGTATGTTAACTTCTCTGGGGGTAAATTAACCCTTGTAGTTATCAAGTTGACGGATAATTCGCCTATTAAGAACCGAACACTCTTGGATATATGGCAAGGAACACAGGCAATACAGCGAACCGTTGCCGTTTCTCGTAATGGGGAGACAATTATCCCCGATGCAACCTTTAAACTTGTAGAGAATGATATGGTATATATCATCTGCGACAGTAAGCATATGGAGGAGGTGATGAAGATGTCGGGGGCAATGAATATAAAAGTTAAGAATCTCATGATTCTTGGAGGTAGTCGTATTGGGAAGAAAGTAGCGTTAGGTTTGCAAGATCATATGAATGTTAAGATTGTGGAGTATAATCGTGAGAAAGCTCAAGATTTGGCACAGAAACTAAATAACACGCTTGTAATTTATCAAGATGGGCGTAATGGCGAGGTGTTAGAGAAGGAGGGTTTATCGGAGATGGATGCCTTTGTTGCAGTTACGGGGCGTTCTGAAACCAATATTCTTGCTGCCATGCTTGCCAAGAAGATGGGAGTGAAAAAGGTTATCGCAGAAATAGAAAATCTTAACTATATATCTCTTGCCGAGAGTATTGGTGTTGATACCATTGTAAATAAAAAACTCATCACAGCAAGCGATATATTTCGTTTTACCATGAATACCGATGTTCAGGCTATTAAGTGTCTTAATGGTTGCGATGCCGAAGTGTTAGAGTTTATTGCAAAACCAGATAGTTTAATTACGAAAAAGATAGTGAGAGAGGTGCAGCTTCCTAAGGGGGTTATTGTGGGAGGTGTAGTGCGTGGAGAGAAGGCTCTTATAGCCACAAGCGGCACGCAGATAAAGGCTTTTGACAGGGTGGTGGTTTTTGCCCTTCCAGAGGCTATATCTAAGTTAGAGAGATATTTTGACTAAATCCAAATAATAATAAAGATGGCATATTTTGAAGTAGAGGGTGGCTATCCCTTATGTGGCGAAATAGAGGTTCAAGGAGCTAAAAACGAGGCTTTGCAGATACTATGCGCCGTACTACTAACCAAAGAGAGGGTTATAGTGCATAATATTCCACAGATAATTGATGTTAAGAGGCTTATTGTTCTGTTAGAAATGATGGGAGTGGAGGTTGAAAAACTATCCGATACTTCATATAGCTTTAAAGCAGAGAATATTGACTTTGATTTCATGCAGAGTGCGCAGTACAGTCATGATGCATCTAAGTTGCGCGGTTCAGTTATGCTACTCGGCCCTATGATTGGGCGATATGGTGTTGGATATGCTGCAAAGCCTGGAGGCGATAAAATAGGTCGCAGAAGAATGGATACCCACTTCATAGGTTTTGCTAAAATGGGGGCTGTTATTGATGAGGAGCTATCAGGAGAGGTGCTTATTGTTAAGGTGAAAGAGTTAAATGGATGTTATCTTCTTCTTGATGAGGCATCTGTTACGGGTAGTGCAAATATTATCATGGCGGCGGTATTAGCTAAGGGCAAAACAACAATATATAATGCAGCATGCGAACCATATATTCAGCAGCTATGTAAGATGCTTAATAGTATGGGTGCAAAGATAAGTGGCGTGGGCTCAAATCTATTAACTATTGAGGGTGTTGAAACGCTACATGGCACAGAGCACACGATGCTACCAGATATGATAGAGATAGGTAGTTTTATTGGCATGGCAGCTCTTACGCGAGGTGAATTGACAATAAAAAATGTGTCGTATGATGATTTAGGTATTCTCCCGGAGCAGTTCCGTCGTTTAGGAATAAAATTAGAACGTCGTGGTGATGATATATATATTCCTAAACAGGATAGTTATGAGATAGAGTCGTTTATGGATGGCTCTATAATGACAATAGCAGATGCACCATGGCCGGGGCTCTCGCCAGATTTATTATCGGTCTTTTTAGTAGTGGCAACACAGGCTAAAGGGACACTTTTGGTACATCAAAAGATGTTTGAGAGTAGATTGTTCTTTGTCGATAAATTGATAGATATGGGGGCGCAGATTATACTATGCGACCCGCATCGTGCTACGGTTATAGGACATAATAGGCAAATTCCTCTGCGTGCATCGCATATGAGCTCGCCAGATATACGTGCTGGGGTTGCTCTTCTTATGGCTGCTATGAGTGCAGAGGGATGTAGTCGTATTCAGAATATTGAACAGATAGATAGAGGATACGAGAGGATAGAGGAGCGTCTTAATGCTTTAGGAGCAAGAATTAAACGTATTGGATAATGTACATCAAATGTTATAGTGCCGCTATTGTTGGTATTGACGCAATAACAATAACGGTGGAAGTGAATCTGTCGTCTGGTTTTAAATATCATATTGTAGGCTTGCCCGATGACTCTATCAAAGAGAGCGAGAAACGTATTGAAGCGGCTTTTCTTAATAATGGATATATTATGCCACGCAATAAGGTGACCATAAATCTTGCACCAGCCAATGTACGCAAAGAGGGTTCTTGTTATGATTTACCCATTGCGGTTGCTATGCTTTCAGCCTCAGGGCAGATACCCGAGTCGCAACTTGAGGATTATATGATAATGGGAGAATTACGCCTTGATGGAGCGGTTGGCGGTGTGCATGGCATACTTTCAATGGCTATGCAGGCTAAAGCTATGGGTATTTCTAAAATGATAGTCCCTAAAGAGAATGGTTTAGAAGCTGCCGTTGTTGAGGGTATTGAGGTATATGGAGTGTCATCGCTTTTAGAGGTAACGGAGTTTTTAAGTGGGCGTTTAGATCTGCAACCCATACAACATAGTAACTATGATGAAGAGTTGAAACGTGAATTTTTCTTGGTAGATGATTTTCAAGATGTTAAAGGGCAGGAGGGTGTTAAACGCGCTCTCGAAGTGGCTGCTGCTGGTGGACATAATATATTGATGGTGGGAACACCTGGATCAGGAAAGAGTATGCTTGCTAAACGATTGTGCTCTATTCTGCCAGCAATGACCCTTGAAGAATCATTGCAAACAACAAAAATACACTCGGTAGCAGGTAGAATTGGTCGCGAGAGTGGCTTAGTATCGATGCGCCCGTTTCGCGCACCTCATCACACTGTCTCAAGTGTCGCAATTGTTGGTGGTGGCAGTAATCCACAGCCTGGTGAAATTTCTCTTGCAAATAATGGAGTGTTATTCCTTGATGAATTACCGGAGTATGGTCGCTCTGTTTTAGAGGTTCTGCGAGAGCCCTTAGAGGAGAGAAACATAACCATTGCACGAGCTAAATATAGTGTGAACTATCCCTCAAATTTCATGCTTGTAGCTGCTATGAACCCATGCCCATGTGGTTATGCTGGCAGTGTAACAAAACAGTGTAGGTGTAGCGAGGGGGAAAAACGCAGATATATGCAACGTATATCAGGGCCTTTAATGGATCGGATAGATATTCATATAGAGGTGCAACCTGTGGGTTATGTTGAGCTATCATCTAAGGGTGAGGGAGAAAAGAGTGAAACAATACGCGAAAGGGTAACTCGTGCACGCAAGATGCAAATTAATAGATTTATAGAGGATAAAATTTTCACCAATGCAATGATGAATGGTAAGCAAATAGAGAAATATTGCGTTATTAGCGAAGGAGATAAAAATGTGTTGGGTCGGTTTATCGAAAAAAATAATTTATCGGCACGTGCCTACAATAAAATTCTAAAATTATCGCGTACAATAGCTGATTTAGCTGGCTGTGATGCTATTGAACTTAATCATCTTCTTGAGGCGATGCAATATAGGGCTTTAGATAGGGGATAAGAAAATTCAAAGTGAGTATACTATTATGTGTAATATATGCGTTATTAATAAATTATTGTGTAGATGATAAAAATTTGTTAACTTTGCTGCGGAAAAACCAATAACAATTATATAAATATGAAGAAATTAATTTTATTAGCAAGTGTTGCTACAATGATAGCAACAACTTCATTTGCTCAAAATGAGGGAAAAGATGTTGAGAAAGTGGGAGCTTATACCTTTACAAAGGTTATTGACAACCCAACAACAACAGTTAAAAATCAGGCAAGTTCTGGAACTTGTTGGTCTTATAGCGCTATTGCTGCTATTGAGAGTGACATTATTAAGTTGAAAGGAAGTCAGTTTAAAAATCTTGACCTTTCTGAATTATGGGTTGCTCGTAACTCATACTATGATAGATTTGTTAAGTATGTAAGAATGCATGGCAAGATAAAT
>CAYIZU010000044.1:0-12865 GCA_964367795.1 uncultured Rikenellaceae bacterium
ACTAATTGACAAACAATTAGTTGAATATTTTTGTTAAGTTTTCGGTATAGCCCTAAATTGGAGGTAACGACCCTCTAAAAATCCTGCGGATTTTGATATAGGTTTAACACTTTTTGAAAAAAAGTGAACAAAAACCGAGTGCCTACCTCCTAAACGGCACTCGCTCGCTATCGCTCGTTTAGGGCAATTCACAAAACAGAGTTTTGCGAATTGCCCTATCTATAATTGATAGAAAAATCGGGCTTCAATAACTCGGTTCTGATTATTTTGTCGCTATACTTAAGACAAAGAGGATGAAATATATCTCCAAGGATATTTGTCCAAGGGATGGGATATCCTTTGTTTTTCCCATACGCATCACCGGGATTAATAGCCAACGCAGGTGCATATTTATCCATTCTGCTTAATAGTTCACTGTACCAGTCATAGGTTATCGGAGTGTATGGCCTAAAGATATAGGCACAGTTACCAATAAGCACATGCCAGTAACGTCTTAAATCTTGACCAACAATCCCATCCACTACAGCGGCTCCTCTTTTTCCTATCTCGGGATAACCTATGACGTAACTATTAGAGTTATTTAAGTTCTCAAAAAGAGGTGACCATGATTTATTGCACCTCTTAATATCCATATACCCACCACCATGATGATGCATGAAGTATGTTCTTAGATAATCTGAACGATGAACAAAAGATAAATTATTAAATGAGGGGTGAAGAGGATGCTCCGGAAGTATGTATTGCTCTAAATTATCTTTTGTTATTAACTTAACCTCTACACCAGCATTATTATATATTGATTCCAAGTTACTTTTTCTATTCGCGGTTAACTCGTTATCTCCAGTCCAGAAGCAGTATACAATCTCTTTAGCTGGTTCTAATTGAGCTACTGGTTCTTGTATTATACTATTGCATAGAAATGTGTCATTATATCGCTTAGGGTTGTACTTGTACGGGAATAAAAAATTATTTATCCCTCTTTTTATCCTCTTTTTCATACTCTATTTTAATGTTCGAAGTATATCCAACAACCGTTGCGGTGCACGGACAGGCTTTCTTGTTGTCCCGTTAATAAAAGCAAGTGTTACACATCCTCTGTTAATAAGTTCTCCTTCTCGATATACCTCTGTGAAGAATTGGGCTTTAACTCTTGGAACCTCTTTTATTATTGTTCTGATAGTTAACCTATCTCCAAAATAGGCAGGAGCTATATAGTTCGATTGAATCTCTAAAACAGGTACCATTATATTATCCTCTTTCTCTAATATTGTCAATGGTACCCCTAAGGATGCTATAAACTCGTTACGGCCGTGATCGTAATACTCAATGTATCGTGAATGGAAGACAATACCCATACTGTCAACCTCACTATAACGTACAATTACCTCAATATCTTTTGATAACATATAATATTATATTTACTCAACATAGACAACTAATCCTTTAAGATATTCTCCTTCGGGATGATATATATTAACAGGGTGGTCCGCAGGCTGAGTTAACTGATGAATTATCTTTACATTCCTATCAGCCATTGTAGCTGCGGTGAAAACCGAACTCCTAAATTGCTCTTTTGTTATTGCTTGTGAACAGCTAAATGTGAAAAGTATACCTCCTTTTGCTATTTGCTTCATGGCTTGGGCATTAATTCTTCTATACGCTTTAAGAGCATTTGGTATTGCATCGCGATGTTTGGCGAATGCAGGAGGATCAAGAATGATGATATCATACTCATCCTCTATATCTTTCAGATACTCTAACGCATCTACAATAATACCTTTATGATTAATGTCGGAACCAAAATTAAGGGCAATATTCTTATCTGTCATCTCCACAGCACGTCCCGAGCTATCCACTGAAGTAACACATTCTGCGCCACCGCTAAGAGCATAAACGGAGAAACCGCCAGTGTAGCAGAAAGTATTTAGAACACGTTTTCCTTTAGAGTAGTGGCGAACCAATTCTCGATTATCGCGTTGGTCTAAAAAGAAACCCGTTTTTTGCCCCTTTACCCAATCAACGTTAAATGTTAGTCCATTTTCTAATACCTCATTTACAGGAGTGGATTCACCTTTTATTATATATCCATCACGTACCTCAAAGTCGATATTGCGAGGTAATGTACCACTACTCTTATCATAAACATGAGCAATATGCCCCTCCATAACATTCATAATAGCGGTAGCGATATCTTTTCGCGAAAGATACATCCCAACACTATGCGCTTGTACAACAGCCGTAGAGCCATAAATATCTACTACTAAGCCGGGAAGTAAATCACCCTCTCCATGTACAAGACGATAACAGTTACTTTTATCATTGAAAACAGCAATATTTTTACGCAAAATATAGGCTGTTTTTATTTTTTCGTTCCACCAATCGGGAGTAATCTCTTCATCTTCCTTGAAAGTAAGCACTCGCACCGCTATTGAACCTATCTGGCAATGTCCACGTGCTAAGAAACGTTTCTCACTTGAAAAAACATCCACCAACTCCCCCTCAACGGGATTCCCATCACTGTGCGATATCGCTCCAGAAAATATCCATGGATGACGACGTTGTAACGACTCCTCTTTTCCTCTTTTTAGGTATATTTTAACTCTTTCCATTATCTGTATCTTCTATTTTATTAGGAATCAAACCCTTTTCAATCAACTCAATATATCTTTTACGACGCTCTTCGCGCTTCTTCTGTTTTAACTTTGCCTTTTCCCTACGTAGCATCTCCTCTTCCACTCGGTTTTTTATTGTCACCATGCCTCTCTGTAAAACTTCATCGGTGATTGGCAGTTGCGTGAAAATCTCCTCACACACCCATGCATCAGTAGCAGCATATATCTGTTGACTCTCGGTTAAAACATTAGCCTCCCAGTTACTAAGCCTTTGTGCTTTAGACATCTGCCCTTCAAGTATTATGGCTGTTATCTTCTTAAGCCCTAACTCCTCAATACCAAAAATCTTCATTATATATTGCAAGTCAATAAAACCCTTTGGAGTGAAATCCGACACCCGTTGCAGTTCTCTTATATCTTCATTAAGGGCGACCCCAACTTTTAAATGTTCCGGCGACTCCAATATATCGATTATCTCTTGCACAAGCTTTATCTTACTAACCCTTATAAGGAATGCTTTATCTCCAGCGGATAGCTGTATCAGGGCAATACTATTTTTGACCCCCTTCTTAAAAGATGCCCGTGATTCGGTATCAAAACCAATAATCCTATGTTTCCTAAGATACTCCGCAGCCTGCCGCTGATGATCAGAATCACTGATTAAGTGTATCTCTCCATCAAACGCTATTTTGGGTAGTAGCTTTATCTCTTCATCCGTAATTTTATTCTTATACTCTAAATTACTATTCATCAGTATCGCATATTCTATTAACCACTTGTATCGCCTCTTCGCTATTAAAACCTCGCGAAAGGGCAAAACGCATAAGTTTATTTTTTAAATCATATTTATCACGACTCTTCACCGTTCGCAATTTCTTGCGTAGCTCTTCATTTAATTTATCACGCATCGCATTGTCATCTATCAGTTCCTCACATAGCTCCTCTATATCTCTTCTTGCAAGTCCTTTAGCCATTAATGCGTTAACTATCTTAGCTTTCCCCCAGTTGCCCAAGCGCATTTTGTCTCTTATATATGCGGTTGCATAACGTGTGTTATCTATAAACTTATGATTTATTAAATACTCCACAATTCGCTTCACATCCTCTTCATTTACTTTATGCCGAGCCAATAGCATAACTATATCTTTTGTCGTAGCCTCTCTGACAGAGCAATATTTCATTGCTTTTAATAGTGCTTTATCATAATCCATAGGCTACTTCAGTTTTTGTATATCTATCAACCTCTTATATTCGCCATTAAGAGCCATAAGGGTATCATGCGAGCCTGCCTCTATGATAACACCATCACTAATGACCAAAATTTTATCTGCATTCTGGATGGTACTTAACCTATGAGCAACGACAAGCGAAGTCCGTCCTAAAAGCAGTGTGCTTATTGCCTCTTGTACAACCTTTTCCGCGTGTGTATCAAGAGCCGAAGTTGCCTCGTCAAGAATTAGTATATCGGGGTTCTTGAGCACAGCCCTTGCTATGCTTATACGCTGACGTTGTCCCCCAGACAATTTAGCTCCTCTATCCCCTATGTTCGTGTCATATCCCATTGAGGTTTCAGTTATGAAACTATGAGCATTGGCTATCTTAGCAGCATCAACAACCTCTTCGAAAGTTGCTCCAAGCTTACCCAGTGCAATATTCTCATATATAGTGTCATTGAATAGTATAACATCTTGCGAAACAGAACCAATCCTATCGCGTAAGGATGATAAGTAATAATCCTTTATATTAACACCATCAATGAGTATCTCACCACTATTAACATCATAGAAACGGCATAGCAGGTCGGTAATTGTTGTCTTTCCTCCACCAGATGAACCTACCAGTGCCACAGTTTCACCCTTTTTGATTGTAAAAGATACTCCATGAACCACCTCTCGCTCTCCATAAGCGAAAGATACATTATTAAACTCTATTTTATCTTTAAAACCAGTAAAGTGTAGCTTGCTTTTGTCATCAACAATTGATGGTTCGGTATCCATTAACTCCACAACCCTCTCACCTGCTGCAAGACCTTGATGTATATTACTCAATGTATCGGCAATAGCACGTGCAGGGCGCGTAACCTGTGAAAAGATTCCAAGATAAGCAATAAAAGCACTCGCCTCAAAGAAACCATCAGCCACAAGGCCTCCACCATATATTAGTATCACCATCATCGCCGAAACACCTAAGAATTCGGACATAGGCGATGCCATCTGTTGCCGTGCCGCCATTTTACGCTGTATCCATGCCAAGAAAGCACCTTTAGCAATATATTTATTTGTTATATAGTCGGTTAAATTATACGATTTAACAATCTTAACACCTGTAATAGCTTCATCAGATATAGCTAATAGTTCTCCTATCGCCTCCTGTGAGCGGTGAGCATAGTGCCTTAATTTTTTCACTACATAACCAATGATAACAGCAGCTAAAGGAAGAACCAATATTGTAAAAAGAGTTAACTTTACACTTATTGCCAACAGAGCAATGAAATAACTTATTATCATAAGTGGTTCACGGAACATCACCTGAATAGTGCTCGTGATTATAATCTGAACAGTGTTAATGTCGCTATTAAGCCTTGATAACACATCACCTTTGCGCTTGTTAGTAAAATAGCCTACATTTAGCTTTATTACATTAGTAAAGAGCGTGTCTCGTAGAGTTTTTAGCGTGTGTATTCCGAAATTTGCCATTATGCGCTGAGCAAGGTATCGAGAAGTGCTGCTTATAAACATTGATACAACCAATACCCCGCTTAATATTTTTAAAATATCCTTTACAGAGATATTCCCTGCACCAAAATTTTGAAATAGATGATAACCTATTAATTGATTAAGATATTCAACCGATAGAGAGAACTCTGGCTTAGTGGTGTGCCTTACTATATCTTGTGCGTCGCCAAATAGCGCCTCTAACACCGGGATTATCATTACAAAGTTAAAGGTGTTGAATATGGCATATATAGCGATAAAGATGAAGTATGGTACCGCATACTTACTAACTGGAGACGCATATTTAAAAAGCCTAAGAAAAAGTTTCATTCGTTAAATCATTTTTGACAATAAACCAAGATGCAAATATAATGTTTTTTTTTGAATTAATGGTCTTTACATCTCTAATTCATTAGAAAGGATATCCAATAGCGAAGTGTAATGCGGTATTTTTAAAGTCGAAATTATTTATTACCCAGCGTTCCCCTGCAGGTTTATTCGGGTTATGTAGCTGTATACCCCAATCAATCCTTATGACAAAGAAGTCGAAGTCGAATCGGAATCCTACTCCAGTATTGAATCCTAACTGATTATAGAAATTATTAAACTTGAACTCCTTATCTGGAACATTCTCATTAGGGATATTTTGCCATATATTACCTAAATCGAAGAATACAGCACCCTTAAGTACATCGTATAAGGGGAAGCGGATCTCTAAATTTGTCTCCAATTTAATATCTCCCAATTGGTCAGGATAGGTCTCGTCTATCTCCGTTTCGGGGGTTGTACCGGGACCAAGAGTTCGTATTTGCCAACCGCGCATACCCGAACCACCGCCGGCAAAAAATTGCCTATCAACCGGCATAGCGTAGATATTATCATAGCTATAACCTGCCCCACCATATAATCTATATGCAAGGGTTAAATCTTCTGACAGTTTCTTCGTATAGACAAACGATAAATCGGCACGTACATATTGCGAATACCTTATACCTAATATTTCAAAGTATCTTTCATTTGTCTCTGTATTATATTTGGGGGTACTGTTTAAAATACTATTCGCAATACTTAGAGTGTTACCACTTGTCTCTAAATTACCACGTATTGTCACCCTATTATCTACTCTATCGTTATTATACACTAAAGAGAATACACTACCAGCAATGACTTGTGAATCGTAGCTCGCTTTCAGATAGTCGTTAAGGCTGTCGATATAATCTTCATCCCTCCATGGCACAGAGATTAGACTTATATTTATAGGGCGCAGCGAGTAGATTATTTTGTTACTATTCCAAGTATAACCGTAAGATAGTGTTGTTGTGGTCTTTTTATAGTATGGCCTATTTCGAGAATTAACCACTGCCTCAAATACTGTTGATATATTGGATAAAGAGCGTAATCTATTTAGATTAAATGGAGCAAGAAGTCTTGGGATAGAGAACGATACATTACCTCCAACTTCCCACGAGTCGGTGCCTGATGCTCCTCGCATAAAATCATAACCACCAAGTACACCTACATTAAGTGTTTCACCTCCATTAAAGATATTTTTATTTGTATAACTAAGTAATAATGACAATCCCGAAAAATTGGTATTAGTTGACGCCTCAAATTCAACTTTAAAATCTTGTCGAAGCTCCTGAACGGCGTTTATCTCGCAATCTAAGGTCCAAACACCACCTAAACTGTCGTCACGTTCAGTCATATTTACCACAACATTACGATATAGAGGTATTGAATTTAATCTGTTACGAGTTTCATTCACTTTGGTTTTACTATACATATCACCCGGAGCAATTGTTATCAAATCCGATAAAATTTCCGGCTTAACAACCTTAATAGAAGATGGAAGATTGTATTTTATTGAGTCAAGTGTAATACTTTGTGGAATAGCGTCTTTATTGCGTATGTATACATAGCTATTACTCGTTGGGTTAACCACTATATCACCTAAGCGATAACGTTTATGATCCACTTTAACCCTATCCACAACACGTTGGTTAATGTTAATATCAACATTAACTTTATTATCAGTTGTATCCACCAAATAGTCGATATTTCCCACTGAAAAGTAGTAAAACCCATAGTTTTGCAACTCCGTTGTTATGCGTAATCGTTCCTCTGATAGAGTATTACGCTTAAGTATCATTCCTTTGCTTATAAGACTCTCCGAACTCTTAAGTAACACGTATGGCATTACTGTTGAATCGGCAAAATTATATTTATACGAGCTTATATAGTATGGTGCCCCTGCATCAATATTATATGTGACGTAGGCACGATGATTTTTATATATAACAGTATCGGTTACTTTACTATTGTAGAAACCTTCAGACTCCATATATAATTTTAAGTTCCTACGCGCCCCCGCGTTAGCGAGAGAGTCAAAAAATATTGGTGCTTTACCTATTTTACGTATTACCCTGCTTCCCCATGATTCGCTCTCGGGATTAGCAAGTTGATATATCTTAAGAGGGAGATTGTATCCTAATACCTTAATATTTGGCATCTGATTAGCTGGTATATACTCTTTAATAGTAGCTCTGTCTATCTGTAATCTTCTGTTTAAAGTGTCGGGATATGTTACCGTTAGTTCATTATCAGTAAGCAAATAACTACCCTCCGGCAGACGTTTCGTTACGCTACATGCCGTTAAAGTAATTACAAATAAAACTAATACTATTCTCCTTATTATCATATAATTTACTGCGCCAATAATCAAAGCGCAAAGATAGCATAAAATGTGTGAAAATAAAAATAATTATCGCTGGAATTTTACTTTATGGACAATTAATGAAGTAGTTGCACCTTTACACTTTTTATATAGTAGGTAATAGTACCTTCTATTGTAATGAATTATATCTTCTACAGTGTGGCACCCCTCCATATTATCTTTATTATCGACCACCTTAACAAGGTTGCCTCCCATGCCCTTATCTCGAACGAGTTGATGTAATGAACCGTACCACACCATTATATCATTGATATCCTCATCTGTAGTCTGACGAAACGTAAGGACCGTCCCATATCTATTGACGATAAGTTTAAATGTATCGCCTTTAATATCCTCTGACAACTTGATAGGGTAGCTCCAATTTTTACCTCCATCATTAGAGTGTGAAATAAATGGAATGTTATCACTATTTGTAAGTATCATATAGCACTTTGATGCATCTTCCGTGTCGGTTGTAACGCACCAAGCGTATAATGATTGATGATTGTGTTTAACGGCTATATCAGGACTTTCCCAGCTATATCCACCATCGCGACTACTTACATTATATATAAAATTTTCCCCATTACTACTGCGAGAGTTGAAAAAGGTTCTGCTTATTTTATTATGCGAAATAACACCTACAATTGAATTATTCTTCGTTAAAGAGTGGGATAGAATACGTCCGCTAAACCATTCGGAATTTTGTTGTTGCTTGATACTGTAGTATATAGTAGAGTTGCCATAAAATATGTAGATAGGGTAGTCTTCGGAGCTTGTACGTGTGTTGCATAAGGTGCCGATAAGATTATTTGAAATATCGAATAAATCGCTATCATCTTTTTTTATCCATCTGTTTAGGTTCATATCAGATTGATACGATACAATAGAGTATATTTCATCTTTTACCATGAAGGGTATACGTATTCTGCCCATATCGTTATATATGCGCCCCCACATTAACTCCCCTCTATCAATAGTAGCAACCTCTTTCATAATGTTGTACCTATGCACCTTACGATATTTGTTTTTACTTTGCGATTGAGCACTATCATAAAAAAAGGCAACAAAAAGTAGACTAATCAATAACCTTATCATATCTTCTCCTCTCATTTAAAAAATATAACGCCAATATAGCAGAAATAAATAGGGCAACAAACCCTATAAAACGCGACTTACGACCCCTTTCTCTATTCACTATATCATCTAAATTATTGTATGATATACTTTTTATTGCCTTAAGCCTACTATTCCATTTAGCAATAATCTCTCCATCCTTTACGAGCATGATACCACCTCTATCGCGAATAAGAGATTTTATTAAAATATTATCTGCACTATATATTTCAATGCCAGAAAATATATTTAAGTTATTATCAATATAATCTTTTGCTTCACTATATGGTGTAGAGGTAATAATGGCGGTACGTACACTATTATGCAGGGGAATAACATTATTTAGATTCATCTTGTTAATTGCTTTTATATCCTCGCCAATGACCATAAAGATGTAGCCGTCGAAATTAACAATAGAATCTGTTACATTATTCTGATTTCTATCATATATAGAAAAAGATAAATCAACATCTTTTATCTCTTTCCCATCAATGCTACTCTTTGTATCAACATACTCCCACTTACTCTCGTCGTGCCATTCGGTGCTGTTTATATCAAATTCATGGATTTTGCCCGTTGCAATATTTTTATACACTAAAATTGTTGTCACCTCTTCATCGGCAATATCATTTCGTAGGTTATGCCCAATATCGTATGTTATATAGGTATATGGTGGTAAATATAATATTGAATATATCGGGATTGAGAATGAGAAAAATAGTACAGAAAGGTATAATGCCATTTTAATAATACGAGAACCATTTTTCATATCTGCTTCATTAAACCATATACGACGTATATATATCATCGCCAAAGCTGACATTATTATATTTTTTATGAATGTTGCCCCCATTGATATGGCTATCGCATCACCAAAACACCCACACTCTTTAACATCTAAGCTTGGAAATAGAACTATAACCCCTGTAAGGATTGTGAAAAATAGCATCATAAGCGTTATCAACAACATGACAATTCGCTCGCACATTCTTAATAGGAGCATAATACCAAGTAGCAGCTCAACGGAACAGAATATGATGGCTGCAACCATTGTTAAATCATTATTTATATTTAATCCAAAAGCCACTAAGTAGTCTCCTATCTTAAGATAGGTTCCCATAGGGTCGACAGCCTTTACCCATCCAGATAGGATAAATAAAAGTGCGATTAAAAATCGGATAACCGTGAATGTTGTACCACTTCGAATAATAGTTTTTAACATATTTCATCTTTTTTATCGGGTAAAGTTAATGATATTTTTTTTATTATTAAATTTTGCTCACAAAAAAATATTATATTTGCACTTCATTAAATGTGTAAACGATAAATGCCAATAGTATGTTTGACGACGAAAAAATAAAGATTGAAATAGAGGAATTAACGGAGAAATTAAACCTTTTTAACTATAACTATTACGTTTTAAATCAGCCTCTTATTGGAGATATGGAGTTTGATAATATGCTGGCTCATTTATCTAAGTTAGAGAGAGAATATCCCGAATATAAGATTGCCGGCTCACCCACTGAAAGGGTTGGTAGTGATATAAATGTTGAATTTCAACAAAAAAAACATAGAACGGCAATGTTTTCACTATCAAATACCTATTCAACCAATGAGTTAATAGATTTTGATAATCGAATACGAAAGGATACCACCTCTGATGTAGAGTATGTTTGTGAATTAAAATTTGATGGTGTTGCTATATCATTAACATATGAAAATGGAGTGTTGACGCAAGCATTAACACGCGGCGATGGCTCGGTGGGTGATGATGTTACAACTAATATAAAAACGATAAAATCCATACCCCTTTACTTGAGGGGAGAAAATATTCCTCCATTAATTGAGGTACGCGGTGAGATATTTATGCCGTATGCCTCCTTTAATAGAATTAATACCGAGCGAGAGGATATCGGCGAGCAGCCGTTTGCTAATCCACGTAATGCCGCATCTGGCACTGTAAAATCACAGCAATCATCTGTCGTAGCGCATAGGGGTCTCGATTCATATATATATGGTTTAGTTGTCGAGCAAGGTATGGCTATTAGCTCACATATGGATGCTCTTTATGCGCTCCAAGGGTGGGGGTTTAAAGTATCGGAGCATAGTTGTAAATGCAGCTCTATTGAAGATGTGATAAAATTTATTGATGAATGGGATAGTAAGAGAAAGAAATTATCTTATGATACCGATGGTGTCGTCATTAAAGTTAATAGTTTACAGCAGCAACGCTCTTTTGGATACACTGCAAAGGCACCTCGTTGGGCTGTTGCCTATAAGTTTAAAGCCGAAAGAGCACTTTCAAAACTGATAAGCGTTGACTTTCAAGTAGGGAGAACAGGCGCGATAACCCCTGTGGCTAATTTAGAACCTGTAAAACTTGCTGGTACAACGGTTAAAAGAGCATCTCTTCATAATGCTGAACAGATAGCTCTATTAGATATACATGTTGGAGATTATTTATATGTAGAAAAGGGGGGAGAAATAATACCTAAAATAGTGGGCGTTGAACTTAGCAAGCGTGATTTATTCGCTGCTCCGATAGAGTATATCTCGAATTGCCCTGCTTGTGGCACCACCCTTGTACGTGTTGAGGGAGAGGCGAAACACTACTGCCCGAATATAGAGCATTGCCCGGTGCAGATAGTTGGCAGAGTGATACATTTTATATCACGTAAAGCTATGAATATTGATGGACTGGGGGATGAAACTATTGAATTATTGTATAAGAATGGGTTAATAGCCAATTTTGCAGATTTATATACTCTTACACGTGAGGAGCTATCTCCGCTTGAACGTTTAGGTGAAAAATCGGCCGAAAATATAGTAAAAAGCATTGAAAATTCAAAAGAGGTTCCTTTTGCACGAGTTCTATTTGCTTTGGGTATCCGGTTTGTTGGTGAGACAACCGCCAAAAAAATAGTGGCATCGCTCAAAAATATTGATGCAATAATTTCGGCCGATATGGAGACACTTCTGCAAGTTGAGGAGGTGGGTGATAAGATTGCCGAAAGTGTTATTAACCATTTTGCTAAGGACGAGAATAACGAACTTGTGGAGAGGTTACGAGGTCATGGCGTACAGATGGAGCAGGTGGAACGAGCAATGGTATCAAATAGCCTCGCGGGAATGAGTGTTGTTATATCGGGAAGTTTTTCAAAATACTCTCGCGATGAGATAAAAGAGCTAATTGAGGCTCACGGTGGGAAAAATACATCTTCAATATCAGGAAATACTCATCTTTTTATTACTGGGGAAAAGATAGGTCCTGCGAAACTTGCCAAGGCAGAAAAATTGGGAATAAAAATGATTAGCGAAGATGAATTTATTAGTATGATTCAATAATTATAGATAAAAAAGAGAAAAGAAATATTTAGTAGCCCCTTAAAAGTGCCAGTACTTTTAAGGGGCTACTACGTATTAATATAAGTGATAGAAAATATGCATTATAAAAAAAAATTATTTTGCTATTATAAAATATTATCACTATATTTGTAACGGAGGCGTAGATATTCACTATTTTTGCATTGGTGATTTTGTGTAGTAGGATAACTAATAAAATTAAGGTGTCTATGTTTAAAAAAATATTCAGTTTCTATGTGGACGGTTTCCGCAGTATGACGGTAGGAAGAACATTGTGGCTAATAATAGCCATAAAATTGTTTATTATGTTTGCCGTGTTGAAAGTTTTCTTCTTTAAATATGAGCAA
>CAYIZU010000045.1:0-12832 GCA_964367795.1 uncultured Rikenellaceae bacterium
TCAGTCGATTTTAAAAACTTTATGATACTAATTTATGGAAGAGTTTGTTTATCAAGAGCCTTTCCCTTTAGGGGAAGATGAAACGAAATATCGTTTACTTACCAAGGAATTTGTCTCTACATTAGAGATTGAAGGGCGTAAAATATTAAAAATAGACCCCCAAGGGTTAACATTATTAGCTAAGGAGGCCTTTAGTGATGTATCTTTCTATCTTCGTGCATCTCACCTTCAAAAGTTGTCGGATATATTAAAAGATGACGAGGCATCTGATAACGATAAATTCGTTGCTTACACTCTTTTGATGAATCAGGTGGTGTCTGCAGAAGGTGAACTTCCAACTTGTCAAGATACCGGAACAGCTATTGCAATCGGAAAGAAAGGAGAGTCAGTATGGACGGGTTGTAATGATGCAGAGGCTATATCTCGAGGGGTGTATGATACCTATAAAGAGAGAAATCTTCGTTATTCACAAGTGGTGCCACTTACTATGATAGAGGAGCGAAATAGTGGAAATAATCTACCAGCGCAGATTGATTTATATGCCACAGAGGGTGACGAATATAAGTTTCTTTTTATCACAAAAGGTGGGGGTTCAGGTAATAAGACTTTTTTATATCAACAGACAAAGGCATTGTTGACAGAGGAAAATTTAATAAATTTCGTTACAGAGAAGATAAAGGATTTAGGAACTTCTGCATGCCCTCCTTATCATCTTGCTATTGTTATTGGAGGAACTTCGGCAGAGGCCAACCTTGCAACGGTGAAAAAAGCGTCGGCGGGATATCTTGATACTCTTCCAACGAGTGGTAATGATGGTGGACGTGCATTTCGCGATATTGAATGGGAGGAGAAGATAACAAAAATATGCCGAGATTGTGGTATAGGAGCGCAGTTTGGTGGAAAATATTTTGTTCATGATGTGCGTGTTATACGTCTTCCTCGTCACGCTGCATCATGCCCAGTGGGTATGGGGGTTAGTTGTAGTGCAGATAGAAATATAAAGGGAAAAATAACAGAAGAGGGTATCTTTCTTGAAGAGTTAGAAAAAATGCCTGCTCGTTATGTGCCTGAAAAGGCACCTCATTTATCCCCTGCTGTTGAGATAGATCTTGATGAGGGTATGGAGGCTGTGCGTCAGAAATTATCACAATACCCAATACGTACAAGATTAAATATAAAAGGAACTCTTATTGTTGCACGTGATATAGCTCATGCTGAGATTAAGAGGCTCCTCGACGAGGGTAAAGAGATGCCAGAATATTTTAAAAATCATCCAGTTTATTATGCAGGTCCAGCAAAAACACCACAAGGGTTGCCTTCAGGTAGTTTTGGTCCTACAACGGCGGGACGTATGGACTCCTACACGGAACTATTTCAGAGTCGTGGAGGTTCGCTTATTATGGTCGCAAAAGGTAATCGTTCAAAACAGGTTACGGATGCATGTAAGAAGCATGGAGGATTTTACTTGGGCTCTATTGGAGGGCCAGCAGCTATACTTGCACTCAATAGCATAAAAAGTGTTGAGGTGGTTGATTTTCCAGAGTTAGGAATGGAAGCAGTGCGTAAGATATATGTAGAAAATTTCCCAGCATTTATAATTGTTGATGATAAGGGGAATAATTTTTTTGAAGGATTATAGAAAAAGGACTGAACAATTAGTCCTTTTATTTTTGGTAATTTTGTAAAAAAAATTTGTCAGTTAGAAAAAAAATATGTAATTTAGCCAGCTATATAGAGTATGTGGAATGGAGATAAAGGAGTTAGGAGAGTTTGCTTTTGTTGAAAAACTGACAGAAGGCTTTGATAGTGATATTGTTACCGGTATCGGTGACGATGCTGCCGTTATTGATAGAGGTGACAGATATGAGCTTGTATCTTCGGAGATAATGATGGAAGGTGTTGATTTTGATTTGACATATTTCCCGTTAAAGCATCTTGGTTATAAAGTTGTTGTTGTGGCTATATCCGACATTATTGCAATGAATGGAGTGGCTAAATATATCACTTTATCACTGGCTCTATCAGCTAAGTTTACCGTTGAGATGGTTGAAGAGATATACTCTGGAGTGCGTGTTGCGTGTAAAGAGTATAACATATCCCTCATAGGTGGAGACACTTCAGCGTCAGTAACAGGTCTATCAATAGGTGTAACTGCTATTGGTGAGGTCGAAAAAGAGAAGATTACCTATCGAGGTGGAGCTAAGGAGACAGATTTGGTATGCGTATCTGGCGATTTAGGGGCAGCTCTGCTTGGTGTTAAGTTGCTTGAAAGAGAAAAATATGTACTGAATGGAAATGATACTGAAAAGCCAAAATTAGAGGGTTTTGAGTACCCTTTAGGACGTGCTTTACGCCCTCGTTGTCGTGTTGATATGATAAACCGATTATCAACTATAGGTATTAAGCCAACTTCGATGATAGATATATCTGATGGGTTGGCAAGTGAGCTACTCCATATTTGTAAGAAGTCGCAGTGTGGTGTTGAGATATACGTTGATAGGTTACCAATATCTGCCGAAAGCATTACTTTAGGAGAGGAACTTAATTTCGATCCAATAATATCTGCATTGAATGGCGGAGATGATTATGAGCTGCTATTTACTGTTCCGGTATCGGAGTATGAAAAGGTATTAACCATAGCAGGGGTATCAGTAATTGGACATATAAGTAGCGAGGGGACAGGCGCAGTGCTCTTAACCCCAACAGGAGATGAAATTGCTATTGAGGCACAAGGATGGACGAAACAAAACTAATTTATAAGATAAATAAATAATATAAAAATGATTAATATTTTACTATTTGGCCCTCCGGGAGCGGGTAAAGGAACACAGGCTCAAGTATTGATGGAACGCTATGGCTTGGTGCAGATAGCTACTGGAGATATTATTAGAAAAGAGATTGAACAAGGCACCGAACTTGGCTTGATCGCTGCAAAAGAGATGGAGGGTGGACACCTTGCATCAGATGAGGTTGTTATGAGCATATTGCAAAAATATATTGACTTCAATGATGGCCGGAAGGGTAATATATTTGATGGCTTCCCACGCACTATTCATCAAGCCGAAGAGTTAGATAAGATGCTTGCACTTTCAAATAACAAGGTGACAGTTCTAATATCTTTGGAGGTTCCACAGGAGGAACTTTTACGTCGCATAGTCGAGCGTGGTAAGGTAAGCGGTAGGAATGACGATGCAAGTATTGATGTAACACGCAATAGGCTAAAGGTATACACAGAAAAGACTGAGATTGTTAAAGATTATTATAAACCTTCTGGAAAATGTGTAGAGATAGATGGTACTCACTCTATGGAGGAGGTTACTGGTCGTTTGTGTGAAGTAATAGATAGTTATTTGTAATAAAATTTTATAAAGGGAGGTTCTGCGGTGATGGAGGAGTATAAGAGTCGAGCGATAGTATTCCACACAATGCCTCACGGCGAGAGCGGACATATAGTTTATATGTTCACCGAAGCATTTGGTCGTGTTAGCTACTATGTTAACTCGGGTAAAAGAGGTGTTCCAACAGTAGGCGGAAATAAGATAATGCTCTATCCACTGTCTCTACTTGAAGTTGTAGGAAGTAGAGGCAGTGGTTCATTTCATAGAATAAAGGAGGCAAAGAGAGTTTCTCTCAACATATCAGCCTTTAACGATGTTTATAAATCGACGATATCGTTATTTATTGCAGAATTCTTGTATAAAGTGATTAAGGAGGAGAATGCAAATCCGATGCTTTTTGACTATATATACCACTCTCTGAAACTATTTGATGCCATGGAGGAGGGGAAAGCAAATTTTCATATATATTTCCTTGTGCATCTAACTAAGTATCTTGGTTTTTATCCTAATAATAGCTACAGTGAGGATAGTTATATGGATATGAGGGTGGGGGAGTTTGTTATTATACGTCCATCGCATCAGTTAACCATGGATAGGGAGGAGAGTAGGCTATTATGGCGTTTTATGAATATTAATAGCGGAGATATTGCCATGATAGAGAGTAATGGCAAGGTGCGTGGTAGGCTTTTAGAGGCATTGGTTAAGTATATTGGACTGCACAACGATACCAAATATACCATTAAGTCACTGGAGTATTTACGTGAAATTTTTTAATATTATATGGCTTTTAAGTTAGAATCAACATATAGTCCCATGGGGGATCAGCCTGACGCGATAGATTTCATTGTCGATAAGTTAGAAAATAATCACGATAATGTTGTACTATGGGGTGTGACAGGTTCAGGTAAGACTTTTACTATGGCTAATGTTATTGCTAAAATGGATAGGCCTGTTTTGGTTATCAGCCATAATAAGACTCTTGCTGCACAGCTATATAGCGAATTTAAAAGCTTTTTTCCTCATAATGCAGTTGAATATTTTATCTCATATTACGACTACTTTCAGCCAGAGGCATATATTCCTGCCAGCGATACTTATATTGAGAAAGATTTAGCTATTAATGATGACTTGGAGAGTATGCGTCTTAATGCCACCGCATCTCTTATATCCGGTAGACGTGATGTTATTGTTGTGGCATCCGTTTCGTGTATATATGGTATTGGTAACCCCGAAGATTTTAATTCAAACCGTATAGATTTGATGGTAGGGCAGCAGATGACACACCAAAAACTAATGTATACTCTTTCTGCTGCACTATTTAATAGAAGTGTTGGAGATGAGTTCAAACGAGGTGAATATAGACGTAAAGGAGAGTCGATAGATATATATGCTGCTAATGGGGATGTTGTATTTCGTGTTATCATTAATGAAGATTACATAGCGGAATTATGGAGTATTAACCCCAAGAGTGGCGAAAGAATAGAGCGTCGAGAGACGATAACTGTTCATCCAGCAAGTATCTTCATCACTACAAAAGAGAAGCTAAATAGCGCCCTTACAGAGATAGAGAATGACCTTGCTATTCGTGTCGGAGAGTTTAAGGATGCCGGACAAGAGGATTTAGCTCTACGACTCAAAAGAAGGGTGGAGAGCGATTTAGAGATGATACGAGAGATTGGTTATTGTAAAGGAATAGAGAACTATTCACGATACTTCGATAATCGTCCTCCAGGTTCAAGACCTTTCTGTTTACTTGATTATTTCCCAAAAGATTTCCTTGTTTTCATTGATGAGAGTCATGTTACTATTCCACAATTTGGAGGTATGTCGGGTGGCGATTTTTCGAGAAAGACTAATCTTGTAGATTACGGTTGGAGATTACCAGCTGCACTTGATAACCGCCCATTGAGATTTGAAGAGTTAGAGGCGTTAACTAATCAAGTGGTATATGTTAGTGCCACACCGGGGAAATATGAGCTCAATAGGAGTGAAGGAGCTGTAGCTATACAACATATCAGGCCAACGGGATTGTTAGATCCAATAGTAGAGGTTAAGAGTAGTGACAACCAGATAGATACAATATTAGAGGAGATAGATAAATGTGTGCAGAGGGGCGATAAAGTACTTATAACCACGCTCACTAAGCTAATGTCAGAAGAGATGTATAACTTTCTTGATGCTCATGGTGTTAGATGTCGCTATATCCACTCGGATATTGATAGCATGGAGCGTATTGAACATCTCAATGATTTTAAAAATGATCTCTTTGATGTGCTTGTTGGAGTTAACCTTTTGCGCGAAGGTATTGATTTGCCTGCAGTTTCGTTAGTAATGATATTGGATGCGGATAAAGAGGGTTTTCTTCGTTCTGAAACCTCATTAGTACAAACAGCAGGTCGTGCGGCACGAAATGTTAATGGTAGAGTAATACTTTTTGCACGTCGGCAATCAAAAGCTATGCGCGATATGATAAAGCAGACAGAGGCGCGACGTAAAAGGCAAATTGCATATAATGAGAAGCATAATATTGTTCCAGTGGGCGCAGAGAGTGCGAGTAGTGGTATGGCTATTAACACCGAGAAGAGTTCGCAAAAACGTTCTACAAAAAGAACTAAGGATGATGTTATCATGTTTAAAGATTTACTAAACTCTTCGATTGGAATGGTTGCTGAAGATGGTAAGGAGTTTCGCTTTGAGACCATCGAGGAGTTAGAGAAAGAGTTGGCCGAGGCAAAAAATGCTATGGAGAAAGCGGCGGCGAAACTTGACTTCACATTAGCAGGCAAAGAGAGGGATAGGATGCTCTCTTTAAGAGATAAAATAGGAAAAATGAGTAAGAAAAAATAGCAGTTATGGTAAAAGATAAATTAGACTATAAAAAGATAAACATAAAAAATAAACGCGCATCTTTCGACTATGAGATAAGCGAGACTTATACTGCAGGTATTGTACTTTCTGGTACCGAAATAAAATCTCTACGCTTAGGTAAGGCATCATTAGTGGATTGCTATTGCTACTTTCATAGGAATGAACTATTTGTTTCGGGTATGAATATATCGGAATATGCGTGGGGTACATATAACAATCACCAGCCCAAGCGAGATAGAAAATTACTACTAAATAGAAAAGAGCTTACGAAACTGCAACGAGTATCACAGGATAAGGGTGTGTCTATAATAGGGCTTAAGCTTTTCATTTCCGATAATGGTTATGCTAAACTTATTATTGGTGTTGGAAAAGGTCGTAAATCGTATGATAAGAGAGAGTATATCAAAGAGAAAGATACAAAAAGAGAGTTAGATAGGGCAATGAAAAGATAGAGATATGAGAAGTATTATATTAATTATTATGGCTGCCGTGTTTATCGTGTCGTGTTCTCCTAAGATTGTGAGACACGAGATAACAGGCTATGCGCAGGGTACTACATATAAGATTATTTATTATTCGGGGGTTGAAAGCGTTAAAAAGGATGGTATTGATTCGCTTTTTAATGCATTCAATCTATCATGCTCTCTCTATGATGAAAATTCTCTTCTATCACGAATAAACAGAGGCGAGACAGATAGTGTAGATATTCATATCATTAAATGCGAGGCGATAGCACGTGAGATATATGAGATAAGTGAAGGTGCTTATGATATCACAAGTCATCCTTTATCGCGAGCTTATGGCTTTCTGAAAGAGAAACGGGATAAGAATTTAAACCTTGACTCTATATTACAGTATGTAGGGCATGATAAGATAGCAATAAAAGATGGAAAACTTATTAGAAAAAACAAGGGGGTAACACTAAATCTTAACTCTGTAGCGCAAGGCTATTCAGTAGATTTAGTTGCTGAATATATGAAAAAACGAGGTGTTAATAATTTTCTTATAGAACTTGGAGGAGAGATTTATTGCAGCGGTACGAAAGAGAATGGAGAATTATGGCGTGTTGGTATTGATAAGCCAACCGATGGTAATATTAAGCCAGGTGAAGATTTGGCACTTGTAATAACGTTAACGAATAAGGGGATAAATACTTCTGGAAATTATAGAAATTTTTATGAAGATGGAGGTAAAAGATATAATCATATTATAGATTCTCGCACGGGGTTAAGTAGTGTTAATGATATGGTTTCGGCAACAGTTGTGGCAGAGAGTGCAGCTCTTTCGGATGTTTTAGCAACCATGCTTATGTTGTTGGGGAGTGAGAAAAGCAAAGAATTTCTATCTTCTCGAAAAGATATTGAGGGGTATATAATATACATGAATAATGATAAAATAGAAACTTTTTCAACCTTAAAATTATGACATTAAAAGGCTTACGTATTGGTTTTAGAACCTACTTTCCAAACAGACAAGGTGTTGATAGTGATGATTATAGAGATACGCCGTTAAGCGATTTATCTCGATTTGGTTTTTTACGTTTCCGCGATTATAGTGTATCATTTGATGAAGTTACGGATGAGAAGGTAAGTGGAGAGGTGTTAATATTTGTTGATAATAGAGTAGCGCATTCTGAAAAATATACTATTACTCTGGAAAATAGGGTATTTAGTAGTAACTCGATAGGTATATGCTATGATACACAGGCTTATGTATATATTAAGGCAATACCAAGTAATGATTTAAAGGAGCGTATTGATGCCATTGAGTATGCCGAGAACCACCCTCCAGTATCTGACGAGGATTTCGACTTTATGCAGAAGTCTCTTATGAATATGGAGTTGCCGCGCTTACCATTCGATTTGAAATTATTTTATCTTGAAGTATCAAGTTATTTTGCATATAATGGGCGGGAGCTATGGGGTGCAAAGGATGGTATGTTATTAAAGATGAATGAACAGTGGTATGATTATTATGAAGTTTCCGCCAAAATTTTATTTATTGGGCGTGTAGATGATGATATATATATATATGATGATGACGTACGTAAATATCAAGTTATAGATATTAATGGATTAGATGTGATGGAGGAGTATGATACCTTTGAAGAGTTTGCTATTGGTGAACTTTTTAGATAGTCGCCCCTTAAAAAAGGCTGGCGAAGATTTTTGGTTTTGGCTGAGAGCATTTGGGTTTTATCTCGCTTTAGCGTAGCGGGTTTACTCCGAAGTGAGATAGAGACCAAAAGCGCTAGCCAAAAGCGAAAATATTGCCAGACTTTAGCTATAAAACTGAAAAAGTTGGTAGAAAACAAAAATCACCCCAAAAGCTAAATCTGTGGTTATCAGTTCGGTGAACCTTTTTTAAGGGTCGACTAGGTAATTGATTCATTCGTATAATTCACATTTCTTAACATGCCTCATGAAAGGGTGATTGGGGCTCAATGAAAATTTCCAGTGGAGAGAGACTTAATATCTAATTTTTAGATAGCTAGTAGGATGTCCGCTTTTTCTAAATTGCTTTAGCTTTGGTGCGTTTTACGCACTCTAACACCGGAGCGACCTTGCGGTCGTGAGGATTTATAGTGTGGGAAAGGTGCCGAAGATGAAGTGATTTTGAGAAAAGCCTTCATACACTCCACCGACAATTTGTACTGACCCGTGATTGGCGAGCAGTTCACAAAAAAGTAGCTCCACTGAGTAAGCGGAGCTATAGGTTATAAAACCTTCGGCATATAGCCTTATTGTGGTAAGATGTAGAAACTCTTACGCAACAAAGCTACGAAATAATTTTGTAAATTCCAAATTTTTCCATAATTTTGTAATATATAAATGTGAAAACCGCTTAAATTATGGAAAAAACAAAGGTATTAGGATTAGATTTAGGTACAAATAGTATCGGTTGGGCTATTGTCGAAAAAGATACAGAAGCAATACTTGTTGATAAAGGGGTACATATTTTTCAAGAGGGTGTTAATATTGAGAAAAATATTGAGTCGTCAAAGTCTGCCAAACGAACAGAGTATAGGGCATCACGAAGACGATATTTTAGACGTAAGTTGCGTAAGATAGAAACGCTTAAGGTGTTGTCTAAGTATGAACTGTGCCCATATATAAGTGAGGAAATGCTTAAAGCATGGCAGAATAATGATATATACCCTGCTACGGATGATTTTATGATGTGGCAACGCACCAAGGAGGACGGTGTTACAAATCCCTATTATTGTCGACATATAGCTGTTAATAGTAAATTAAATTTAAAATCGGAGAAGGATAGACATACTCTTGGTCGAGTATTTTATCACTTAGCTCAAAGACGTGGATTCTTAAGTAATAGGCTGGAGGCGACGAAAGAGAGTGAAGGTGATGTAAAGAAAGGAATAAGCGAGCTAAGTAAAAAAATCAAAAGCTCTGGTAGTAAAACATTGGGTGATTATTTTTACAAATGCTATGGAGTTGAAGAGATAAGAAGAAATTACACCTCTCGTAAAGAGCATTACAAAGAAGAGTTTGATTGTATATGTAGATATCAAGGCTTACCCGAAGAGATGGTTCGTGAACTTGAACGAGCTATATTTTATCAACGCCCTTTGCGCTCGCAAAAAGGTACTGTTGGGAAATGTACGTTTGAAAAGAAACTTAGACGCTGTCCTACTTCACATCCTGCCTATGAAAAGTACCGTATGCTATGTTTTGTAAATAATATCAAGATAAAGACACCGAGCGACGACCGAGATTTTAGAGCATTAAGTGAGGATGAATTTGAACAAATAAAACCTCTCTTCTATAGGAAGAGCAAGGAGGCTTTTGATTTCGAAGATATTGCGAAGAAGATAGCCGGTAAAGGTAATTACTCATATAAATTTGATAATCCTAATATGCCATACTTATTCAATTATAAGATGAGCACAACTGTTAGTGGTTCGCCTGTAACGGCAAGATTAATGGATATTTTTGGTGAAGATTGGGAGAATGAAATGGCATCAGTTTATAGTAAAGCAGGTGATAAGAGTGTTGAGGAGATAGTTAATGATATTTGGCATGTTCTGTTTACTTTTGATAGTGAAGACAAGATATATGATTTCGCTAAGAACAATTTACAGCTTGATGATGAAAACGCGAAAAAATTTGTAGAGATAAAAATTCCACAAGGCTATGCAGCTCTTTCGTTAAAGGCTATTAAGAAGATAAGTCGCTACCTTGAAGAGGGTTATAAATATTCGCATGCAACATTCCTTGCAAACATTGATAAAGTTGTTGCTAAAGAGGTTTGGAATAGAAATAGTGAACATGTGAAGCATGCTGTTCTGAATGTTATGGATTGGTGGGATAAGTTAGATAAAAAGCCCAATGAATCGCTTTCTGATGTGATTATTAAATCGTTGCGCGATAGTAATTTTGAACTAAGTAAACATGCGGATAAGGTGCTTTATCATCCATCGATGGTGGAGGCGTACCCCGATGCTAAAGATAATAAATTAGGTTCTCCGCGCATTGATGCCGTTCGTAATCCTATGGCTATGCGTACACTTTTTCAACTTCGTGGATTGATTAATAAGTTAATGGCTGATGGTAGGATTGACAAACAAACCGTTATTAACGTTGAGTTGGCAAGGCAATTAAATAATGCCAATATGCGTAAAGCAATTAAAGAGTGGCAAGATGTGAGAGAAAGAGAGAATAAACAGTATGCGGATGAGATAAGGGAACATGGAGTTGAACCTACAAAAGATGATATCTTAAAATATCGTTTGTGGATTGAGCAAGGTAAAAAATGTCTCTACACAGATAAAACAATAGATATAGCAGAGTTTATAGGTGCTAATCCAAGCTATGATATTGAGCATACTATTCCACGTAGTAAGATACGAGATAACTCCTTAGAAAATAAGACGCTGGCTCAAAGTAAGTTTAATAGGGAGGTGAAGAGGGATAGAATTCCATCTCAACTTGATAATTTTGAGGAGATAAAGGTGCGAATAGCGTCGTGGAAAGACAAAATAGATGAATTTGATAAGCGGATAGAGAAAAACCGCAGGATGAAGAATTTTTCTGATAAAAAGAGCAAAGATAATCATATCACAAAGCGCAATAGGCTTGTTTTGGAACGAAACTATTGGCGTGGTAAGTATAATAATATGATTGCGGAAGATTCAGAAAAGGGTTTTCGTAATAGTCAGGGTGTTGATGCTGGGGTTATTTCGAAATATGCTGTATTATATCTTAAATCTCTGTTTCCTAATGTTTATAGCGTGAAAGGTGATATGGTAGCCGAGTTCCGTAAGTTATGGGGCTTGCATGACGACGATGAAAAGAAAGAGCGCGTTAATCATGTCCATCACTGTGTTGATGCCATTACTATTGCTTGTATTGATAGAGGAGAGTATAATAAGTTAAGCCAATATTATAAAGATAAAGAGCGTTATGGGCTTGGCGAGCATGTCGAAAAACCATCTTTTACAAAGCCTTGGGAAAAATTTACGCAAGATGTGAAGAGGGTAGAGGAAGAGGTATTAGTGTCGCACTATACTCCTGATAATTTTGGGAAGAATAGTAAAAAATGTGTTCGTGTTCGCGGAAAGGTTGTTAATGGACAATATATTCAGGGCGACACAGTGCGCGATTCACTACATAAAGAGACCTACTATGGTGCTATTAAACATGGCGATGATATAAAATATGTTTTGAGGAAACCATTAGATAGTTTAGAAGATAAGGAGGTCGACAAAATTGTTGATGATGTGGTAAAAGACAAGATTAAAGCGGCGATAAGGGAGTTTGGATCGCTTAAGGCTGCCCTTGCCTCGGGTAAAAAGATATGGATGAATGAGAGCAAAGGGGTGCCGATAAAGAAAGTGAGATGTTTTGCTGATTCTATTAAGAATCCACTGCATATAAGTAAACATCGCGATAAGTCGAAACATGATTATAAGCGAAAGTATCATGTTACCACAGATGGAAATCATCTTATGGCAATATATGAGGGGACGGAAAAGGGTAAACTGAAACGAGGGTTCGAGCTATTGAGTAATTTTGATGCTGCTCAAAGATTAAAGCGTAGTGCTAATAAAGGCGAGCGCGTGGAGTTGGTGAATGAGTCGAAAAATGAATTACCTCTTAAATATATTCTAAAAACTGGGACTATGGTGCTGTTTTGGGAGAATAGTCCCGAGGAGATTTGGGAATTAGATAATGTGGAACTTGTTAAGAGACTTTATAAGGTTACGGGAATGAGTGTTTTGGTTTCATCACCTACTTTAAAATATGGTGTAATTGAGCTCCGACACTCCCAAGAGGCACGTGCTAAAGGAGAGTTAAAAAAGAAGAATGGAGAATTTAAAATTGGGGAGGATTACCGTCCAATAATTGGAATTCTTCATACTCAATTTAATGCTCTCGTTCAAGGATATGATTTTGAACTTGATATAACAGGAAATATTAAAAGATTAAAGTAATGTTAAAGCGTACACTATTCTTTTCAACACCGATGTGTTTGTGTTTAAAGGATAATCAGTTGGTATATTACACTAAGGAGATGCCATCAGAACGTGTAACCGTACCAATTGAGGATTTAGGGTTTGTTGTGCTTGAAAGTCAGATGATTAATATTACTCTTCCATTGCTTAA
>CAYIZU010000046.1:0-11521 GCA_964367795.1 uncultured Rikenellaceae bacterium
AACCTGAAACATAAACACAACCAATATTAGCCATGCTATAGGTGAGAAGAATAGGGTATATAGCTCTGTGCGAGCAATTCTGAATATTAATTTCATACGTTTATAATTTGTTTTTCAGTGGTCGTATGTAACTCAGCAAAAAATTATAATAATTTTTTGCTTCGTTTCATATTTTCAATGCATTTTTAGTTTCTACGTCTAACTAACCATATCATTATTGCACCTGCAAGCATAAGAGCAGGCACTATTAGTAAGAAAAGTACCTTAATGTATGATGTAGAACCTGATTTTATCGTTATCTTGTTATCTTTATACTCTGCGCGGCGGGTGTCAATAGGGTATTGACCATTCGATAGCCATCTGAAACTTTCTGTTATCATGTCATAATTACCGGATAGATAACCACTCCTACTAATAGCCATCTCTGCATTGCTAAAACAATCGGAGTCGCCGATAACCATTACCCTTTGCTCTTTGCCATCAATTTGACGTGTAGCAGCCATGGCAACACTATATTGACCCTCTTTTTCGCCTTTGTCACTATCCATTGTTGGAGTGTCATATTTGAAATTGATATCCGAGCTCTCAACCCAAGCCCCTTTACTGTTTGTTACCAACACATTCATCTTTTTAAATTGAGTTGAGTTTATATCGCTTAGAGCAACAGCACCAGGTAGAGATACTCTTTTATTACGTTTAAGCATTTGAGTGCCGAAACCATACGCTAACTCTTTTGATTCTGGGGTTGCTTTAGCAAGAATTAGGTTTGGATAGAAATCTCCGATAGGTTGTACAACTACGCCCTCTTCTGCTTTAATTCCAAAAAGATTAAGTATCGGATTCACCTCACGTTGTCTCTTAACATCTGTTAGAATAAGCATGTTACCGCCGTTGTCTACATAGTTCTTAATTTTGTCAATATCCTCCTTAGAGTAACTCGTTTTGAACTCTGATATAACCACAACATCAATATTTTGAGGTATGTTATCGCCTTTAGCAAAATCTATTTCTGTAATATCAAATCCCTGATTCATCAGCGCATATCTCGAATATTTATCTGTTGTAAATGCAGAGTAGTCAATATCACCCGGGCGATATAGTTCGCGCTCGCCATGCCCCTTAATAAAGCCTACATTACATCTCTTACCTAACATCTTACTAAGGGCGGCTGTTATCTCATTCTCCGTAGGCACTTGTATCATATCATTAAAATCACGAAGATAGGTTTTCTTGCCATCCTCTGTTTCAACGATACGTACAAAGCTATTCTGTTCACCACTTAAATCAACAATCTTTTTTATCTCCTCAGGCGATTTAAACATCCTTGCATTAAGTTCATACACAATCGCCATATAGTTTCTTAACTCCTCAACTGTTTTATCGGCGTGCGCAGGATTGTTTCTTAATCCGTTGAATGGTGTTTCGTCGTAGTAGTAGACATATTTTATCTTTAAATCAGGTTTAAAGGTCTGGTACTGGCGAAATAGGTTCTCTTTCTGCTTATAAAAACGAGGTAGGTAGTTAAATGATTTACTATCAATAAGATTTACGTAGTTTGTTATTGTTACCTCGCCTTTAAGCTCATCAAGTACACCCTGACTCTCTTTTGTTATCGTTTGAGACTTTGTAGCAGTGCAATCCACGAACCATGTGAGTTGCGGTTTGGAAGTTATATACCCAATAGTCAAAGCAATTGCTATCACGCCAACGTATGAACCGATAGATTTTACCTTAGAAACTGTTGTTCTACTATAATATATTCTCATTATAGTTACACTTAGGAAGATTGATATAACAATAATAAAATATAGTAAATCTTCGCTTCGTATAACCCCATTCAGCATGTTTCTTATGCGTCCAGAGATACTTAACCAGTAGGTTATCTCTCTCACAAACTCATACTCTTGCCACATGTTACCTATGAAAGATAAAACAGCAAGCATTATTAGTGTCCCAACTGCTGCCACCACCTGATATGAAGTCATCGATGACATAAATAATCCTATCGCGCAGTAGGCACTCATTAGTAGGTATAATCCTAAAAATGCTGCTAATACAGGTCCCCAATCAAAGTTAGGTATTACACACGCTGTAAATACCATTGATATTATTGGAACAATTAAGAGTACAAAGCCATAGGCGAGTGTTGCAACATATTTTCCAATAATAATTTGTGAACTTGTAACGGGCGATGAATATAATAATTTTATTGATCCACTTGCAAACTCCCTACTTAATAGCCCCATAGTTAATAGGGGGATATATATGTAGAGGTTTTGTGTTAAGGCATTAAAAAATCCATAATCCCCACAGAAAACATTATAACTTACAGATGCGTTATACTCCTTGCCAATATATAAATCTAATGTTGTGATATTACTAATTATATCATCAACAAAGCTATTCGAGGCGAGTATCGAAAAAACTATAAGTATGAACCATGCTATTGGAGAAAAGAACAGAGTTGCCAATTCTGTTCGAGCTATTCTAAAAATAAGTTTCATTATATGCTAAATTATAATATTGATTTCCCTGAAAGTTGAGCAAAAATGGTATCTAATGAACTTCTTTCAAGGGTTATCTCTTGTAGTCCCCATCCTTCTGTTATCGCTTTTGCTATGAATCTTTCAGTTATACTGTCGTCACCTGTAAAGTGTAGTCTATATGTGCCATCATATACTTCGTCGACTTTGACTACATTCTCTATTTGAGATAATATAGTTAAAGCAGGAGCGCTATGCATTTTCGCTGTAAACGAGCTTGGTACAACGTAGTTATTAAACTCCTCCATGGTGCCAGAGAATACCATATTGCCCTTTTCAATCATTTTAATCTCTTGACAGGTGGCTTGCACTTCCGAGAGTATATGTGTTGAGACCAATATAGCATGTTCCTCTGCTAAGGTTTTAATAAGTCCCCTGATTTCAAGTATTTGATTAGGGTCTAATCCATTTGTCGGCTCGTCAAGAACCACAAATTTAGGGTTATGTACAATCGACTGTGCAATACCAACACGTTGCTGATATCCACCAGAAAGATTTTTTATTAGCCTATTACTGAAATGGGTAATGCTACACTTCTCCTTTGCTAATTCAACCGCTTCACGCACTTTTTTACTATCCATACGGCGTAGCTCTGCACAATGTACGAGGTATTCATCCACGGTTAGGTCGGTATGTAGTGGTGGCTTTTGAGGTAGGAAACCAATATATTTCTTTGCCTCGACAGGGTTTTTACGTAAATCTATTCCATTAATAAAAACATCCCCATGGGTTTGATTCAGTACGCCACAGATAATATTCATTGTGGTTGATTTTCCCGCACCATTAGAGCCCAATAATCCCACAATACCAGTTGAGTTTACAGAGAAGCTAATGTTTTTTATAGCCCAATCGACACTATATCTATGAGATAGGTCTACTACATCTACGATTGATTGTTTCATCATTACTTTAAATTTTTTATTTTCAAAAATAGTGGAGAGTGTTGTTTGCACTCTCCACCGTATTATGTATTATATTCCTTGAGTTGATATATCTAATATCTTTCCAAATCCTTCATACTTATACATCTTAGAGGCATCGGTCTCTAATACTCCAGAGCTGGCTAATGTTGTGTGGATAGGTATGAGTATCACACTTCCGTTATTACCATCGTTAACACCTATGTATACTGCTTTGTTGTTAAGTGCATGCTCAGCGGTATATCCATAGTCAATATCGCTCCAATCATTCATGTATGCTCCTTGTTGGTATAGCTTAGCAACTGCTATCTCTCCACTGCTAACACTATATCTTGATTCGCTTAATGTTGCATTAGAAGATGCAAAGTTTATAGCGTAGATATCTGTTTTAGTTGCCACAAACATTACGGGATAGTTATGCATAAAGAATATCGATACTGCGTTGTCAATAATTGAGTTTGCACTTGTTGGTACTTCAGACATTACTGACGGATATGCACTTTCGCCATAAACAGCAGGTCGCGCTATACCATAGATGGTATAGTTTCCACTTGTTTTATCACGTAATAGGTGAACATGCGTATTTCCGTCAACACTTATCTGCGCACCTTTACTCTCTTTATTCGGAATATTTGCCCAGTCGAAAAGAGAGCCAACGGCAGCTGTTGTATATTTTGCGGGAACCATAGAGAATGATGATGCATGGAAGAAAGAGCCAAACTCCTCATTATACCAAATCATATTGGGTGCAGACCCTTGTGAGTGGCTATCAAAAGATACCTGATAGTTGCTTGGAACGCCTCCGTTTTCAGCTGTCATACTCATGCCAATAGGCACCATCTCTAAGGTTTTACTCATATCATAAACTCCTAATGGGGTGAATGCGAAATGGTATTGATAGCATGTAACAAATCTTTCTGCTCTGAAACCATCAGGCTGATATATCATCTCTGTTGCCTCCCTCTTGTAAACCTCATTATTTACCTTAAATAGTTCGCCACTCTCCAAAGAGAACCAATGCGAAGGCTTATAAGCCAATTTAAGATATGTATTACCTGTTACTAATGAAGGAATTTTTTCTCCGTTGTTACCTGCAGAGTATAGCCCTGTTCTTATGTTAGGCTCTGTTCCAAGATAGTCGTTTGATATTGGAGTATCCATGATAAGTGCCAAGTCTGATGTTGCACCATCCTCTGTATACGATACTAATATACCTTCGCCATAGCTGCTGAATACCGATACATATATGTATTTAGAGTAGGTGAAATCAACCGCTTTATCTGTAACTTCATACTTTAAAACATATTGGTCAGACGACTCAATAGCACGTAAAATCTCCTTATCAAAATTTTTCTCGGTAGATAGCTCTTCAAAGTCAAGAGCCTCTGGATCTGTGGTTCTGCTTAAGCTCCACTTATATTCTAGGTCAGAATGATTCTCTTTTCCACCCTTTGTAACTGTTGGCTCAATGGTTAACTTATCGCCATAACCAACCGTTACACTCATATCATCGAATCTATCATCAAAGGTTATTTTAACCTCTGGTAATGGATTTGTATCTAAAGTACTCTTATCCTCGTAACAAGAAAAAGCAGTAAACAATAGAGTCATTATCAGAAAATATTTTTGTATTTTTTTCATACTTCAAAAATTTATTTATTATATTAATCAAAATAACCTACTGGTTCATATCCACGAGGATAAATTTTCTTACCTTTAAGTTCTCCACTATCATGCACCCACTCCTCATCTGGATTATCATTAATATATTGCATCATCTTTCCTGCATAAGCTGCAGAGTTTGCATATATCATCCAAGGGTAAGCGTTATATCTTGGAATTTCATTTGTCTCCAAAATAATAAGTATTAGCCTATGAGCATTCTGTGAATAGGCGGCAGTTGAGATGCTCGATTGAGGCTCTCCAGTAGCAATTAGATAGTTATACGTTCTCTTTGCGAAAGAGTGTGTTGGAGGTGCCAACATCTCGCTCCATGTCACCTTACATGTGCTATATTCCACATACCCCTCCTCAAAATGTTCAGACGACTTTAGTTTAAGCCATAGCTCCTTAGCCTCTACTGATAGTGATGCTTGATTCTTAACACGTATTAGTATATCACCATATATCTCACCTGCTGGTATGAACGAACTTAATATCTCATAATCACCATCAACTGTATTACAACTATCTTGAATTATTTCATACGAAACCTCTCTGTTATATGGTACCATAGGGCCTGTTGCCTTGATAGGTACATGAATTAAAGCTGTTTGGTAGCCCACAGAGTCTAAGAATGATAGGTTTTTGTAGAACAAGCTGTCAACATAGCTTGCTCCCGCAAAACGAGCACCCTCTACATTTGCTATATCCCATGTGTTTGGGAAATTAATCACAGCATCCTCCGCCTTATAGGTCATAATCTCGCTCTTCTCACAGCTGATTGTTAGTGATAATAGGCATAGAGATAGGATGTATATTATTTTATTTTTACACATAATCTTGATATTTAAAAACATTAAAATTGAACTCTACCATTTTGTGTCTCAAACAGAGGATATGGCATTGTGTAGGTCTTTTCGTTCATTTCAAACTCTGTACCTGCCGAGTCCACTATCTTCTCAACACCCATACGCTTGTAAAGGTAGAACAGTTGTCCTTCTCCAAAGAATTCACGAGCATACTCTAGTTTTAGCTCCTCGTTGAATTCATCAATTGTAGTGAAACTTAAATCCTTAACAACACCGCGAACTTCGTTAACATGCTCAAGTTGAGTTGCTGCCCCAGTAAGGTCACCTCCCTTTGCAAGACACTCTGCATACATAAGAACAACCTCAGAGATACGAATTATAGGGATTATACGTTGTGTGTAATCTGTATATAAATCTTCATGCTCATATTTTAATGTCATACGAACGGTTTTGCTAATAAGATCAGGGTTTGTATATGAATGCATTAACTTAGAATATCTATTATCACCAGAACCTACACCACTAACTAAGTATAGCGACTTGGCCTTTACATCATCCATATAGAGTGATAATTCTGTACTTCTAAATGAAAGACGTATATACTCTTCAGTGTTGTCGTTAATTTTTAATACATTCATACCAAAAAGATTTTCAGGATATAGAGATTTTTCATTGTCATAGTCGGTAACATATTTAAAGTAACTATCATTGTTGTTATCAGTGATAATATCTTCTAATATTCCTTTTGCTTCAGTAATTGATTCCGTTGAACCTTCCCACATTAGAACTTGTGCGAGAATAGCTTTAACAGCATAGTAGTTCAAACGTGTTGTTCTATAACTATGAAACCCGTCAATGTTAATTTCAGATAAATCTTGATCTGCATTCTCTTTTCTTATAGGGTCAACTTCAAGAAGTTCAATAGCATCTTCTAAATCTTTCTTCATTAACTCAATAGTTTCACTGTAACTCTTTTGAGGAACAAGATCCTTTGATGATACCGTTGAATATGGTATAGCCATCTTACCACTACCTGTGCCATTTGCAAGATTTGGTAATCCATACATACGCATCACTTGAAAGTGGTTATACGCTCGTAATGCTAATAACTCACCCTTAATCACACCATAATTTATGGGATGGAAGATATGCTTTTTATTATCCACCTCACTAAGTGCAACATTTACGTTAGCAATAACATTATACAGTGAAAGCCACATATCATCTATTGTCTCCACTACATCTGCATGAGAGTAGCTATAACTTGATAGCCTAGTAAATAAAGGTGCCGACGCGGTAATAGGAGAGTATTGCTTAGATAAGATATCCGGTATGTAGAATGATAAATTTCTACCCCAAAGATTCTCTTCTACCATTGCTAAATAGCACCCAATAACCACTTGTTGAAATCCCGTCTCAGTACTATATTGTTCATCATCTCGTATCTGTGTCGACGGAACCTCATTAAACCACTTACTACAAGATAGTGTTGAGACCGCTAACAGTATAGAGCATATTATATATTTAATTCCTTTTTTCATAATTGTAATCGTTTAAAAAGTTGCTGTAACAGAGAATGAGAATGTTCTTGCAAACGGATAGCTTAATCCTCTCTCTATCTCGATAGATGAATATTTTAACGCATCATTCATATATAATGAAAGGCGAAGTCTGTGGAATGGAGTCTTGTTTAAAAGCTCATTTTGGAAGTCGTAGTATAGCTGAACAGAGGCTAAATTAAACTCATTACGCTTTTGTACGAAACGAGTCGTTGATTGAGTCTTCTCATTATAGCCAGTTAAACGCTTAAATTGAGCCTCCTGTCCAGGATATTGCCATCTGCCTAATAATACTCTCGCATCAACTTGGCTGTAAATATCAATATTCTCAACTCTATCCACAAGAGTTTGGTTGTACATCTCATTTCCACCTAAGAAACTACCTGTTACGTTTAATCCAAAACCTTTATACTCTCCACTAATCGATATGTTACCACGGTATAGAGGGTCAGAAACACCCGCCGCAACCATGTCAGATGCATCCCATACTGTTGTAACAGAACCATCTTGTTTAACATAAACCTCGTCGCCCGTTGCTGGGTCGATACCCAATGATGGAACAGCCCAAATAGTATTCATTGCCTGACCATCGTTATACATAAGTACTGGCTTAGACTGATCAAGCTCCGATGCTATTGCTAATTGTTGCTCGTTATAATTTCTCATACCTTCGCTTAGCTCAATAATAGTATTCTTCTCGGTAACCGCCGAAGCTGATATATTTAGGAATCCATCTCTGCTTTGTAGTACGGTATAACCAAACTGAAGCTCAAAACCTCTATTACGTACCTTTCCAAGATTATCCTTTACTCTTTCAAATCCTGTAGATGCCACAACCGAAATATCTGCAACCATATTTTGTGTTACGCCATTATAGTAATCAAAACGTCCAGTAACTCTACCTATCTTCGCATCTAATCCAATATTGAAATCCTGACGTTGCTCCCATGTAAGATATGGATTTGCCAAAGATGTCATATAAGCACCAATCATACCTTGATACGTTGCATCGTTATAATATTGGTACGTGGTAATTGTTTGATTAGTATTGAAATTCTGATTACCAGTTAAACCGATAGAGGTTCTAAATTTAAGCTGTTCAATAACTTTGCTATCTTTTAGGAAACTCTCATTGTGAATATTCCAACCAGCACCAATTGACCAACCTGGAGCCCATCTATCATCACTACCATAAAGTGAAGATGCACTTATCCTATATGTTAAGTCTGCAAAATATCTATCATCGTAGCTATAAGATGCAACTGCAAGGAAGCTAAGCTCACGAATTAACGATGCCTGTGTTATAGGTCTACCATCCGAAGGATATTGTCTTGCAAACTGTAAGTCTGCTCCCATATTACTTGGGAAACCAATAGCCATTGTTTGTACAGCCTCGCTACTCTTATCCGATACAGCAGTACCTGCATTGAAGAATACGAAGTGCTTACCAAAGTTTTTATTATAACTTAAGTTTAAGTCCATAGAGTAGCCACTGCTCTTTCCTGACTCATATGTGTATGAACCTCTATTTAGAGAGGTTTCAACATTATAATAGCCATCTCTAAATGTAGAGTGTTCCGCAGGAAGGAAAGTATCACTATCTGAACGTTTCATATCAATACCTAAGCGACCTGTTAACTTAAAATTATCATTAATAGCCCACTCCGCATAGAAGTTATTTGTTACATTCATATAGGTTTGTTGATATAGAGTACCAATAACTGAATCATATAGTGGGTTTGGAGTATTATCATCTGCCCACTTAGTGTATTCACCTGTCTCATTATCCACCGCGCGGTAATATGGGTTTAATTGAGTGTATTGATAGAAATCTCCATAAGGCGAATCGAAACTCGTGTTCTCAATTATCGTCATAGTATTTCTAAATAAGAAATCCTTATATCTGTATGATAAGCTAACATTACCTTGTATGTTTGTACGGTCTGACCCTGTCATAACACCATCAACATTGTTATATGAGAAATCGATAATGGCTCTTAGTGCCTTAGCATCTCCAACTTCAATAGATAGATTGTGCTTATGACCAACACCCGTACTTAAAGGTTTTGATAACCAATATGTATCCAAACCGTCGCGAATCAATTTAGCTCTCTCCTCATACTGTTGCCATAACTCAACTTGGCTATCCAAGAAATTTTCGTTTGTGTAAACGCCCTCTATTAGTTCGGCTTCAAGTTTCTGTGCCGCTGTAGCAAGATTATAGCTTGATAAATCAGGAGCAGTGATATCTATACTACCGGTATATGTTACACGAGTTTCTGTACCCAGTAGGCTGCGAGTCTCTATTACCACAACACCGTTAGCGGCTTTTGAACCATATATAGCTTTTGCAGAGGCATCTTTTAGTAGAGTTACACTCTCAACCCTATTCATGTCAAGGTCAAAAACCTTCTCTATAGATGACTCAAAACCATCCACGATAAATAGTGGTTGATTTGGCTGGTTTTGATAATTACCCCTAAGTTCCGTTTCCAAACCTTGATCTAATGATGAGGCACCGCGCATCTGCATCTCTGGTAATGCATTAGGGTTTGACCCCATGTCTATATTATCCATGATATATAGTGAAGGATCAAGGTTTTTTAGTGCCTGTAAGATATTTTGGTTACCCACACGCTTTAAATCTTTAGCCGTAAGTGTTGTTGATGAACCAGTAAAGCTTTCGGCCCTACGGTTAACAATACCTGTAACAACAACCTCACCCATCTTCTCATCACTAAGTTCCATGGTAATAACCAAATTATCGTCAGATGATGTAAGCGTTTTCTCTATGGTTTTCATTCCAAGAAAACTCACCTCTATTTTGTCTCCCGATTTAAGGTCAAGAGCGAAATCGCCCTTATCATCTGTTAATGCACCCTTGCCTGAACCGTCAAGTACAATTATAGTTGCCCCAACAATTGGTTTATTAGATGCATCAACGACACGTCCTTTAATACGTATCTCTTTTTGTGTCTGTGGCTGCTCTGTAATCTCTTTCTTCTTAATAAGAATAATATCTTCTTTAAGTTTGTATTCGTATGGTTTCCCATCAAAAAGCTTGTTTAATGCCGACTCAAGACTCTTTTCTTTAATGTTAAGAGTGAACTTTTCAGATTTGTCAACAGTAATTCCCTCATAGGCATACCCAATGCTTGTTTGTTGGGTAAATGCATTTAGTATATCATCTAAAGAGCTATTCTTAACATCAATAGTTACCACTTTCTCCTTAATGACTTGACTTAACTTAATAGTTGCACTCCCTTTTTCAGCTATTTGGTTTGCATATCCCGATAGTGAAGTGAAAAGTGTAAAAATCAAGAAAAGAGTAAAAACTCTATTTTTGTAATTCTTCTTCATGTTTATTCGTTTTACATATTAATACTTTTTCGTTGTTTAATTTCTAATTCGCTTGTTACTCTGTTACATATACCCCCTTTCTTTCGCTTATAATAGCAATATCTAATAAATCAGATATGTTGCTAAATAATGTGTTAATATCTGCATTTTTACTTATAACTAATGTTAATGTTTTATCTTTTAGCTCATCTTTGCATTTAACTTCAACGTCGTACCAGCACGATATATCGTAAAGTACTCTTGATAGTTTCTCATCCTTGAACATAAACATATTCTTCGTAGGGTCGTAGAAGGTTGGGTCTATTTTATTGATAATTACCTTATCGCCGGTATAAGTTAATCTTTCGCTTGGAGAAAGTTTCACCTCCTCTTTATCTTTTGGTGTAAACCCAACGCTACCACTTAATAGTGTAACCTCCACCATTTGTGGATTAGGAGCGTATGCCCTAAATTCGGTTCCATATACCTTTATTTTACTTCCATTGATATTTACTATGAATGGTTTATCTCCTTTTGCCACTTTAAAATATGCACTACCTATCAGCTCAACTTCGCGCGTTTCTTTTTTGAATTTTGTAGGGTAGTCCAGTTTACTATTTGCGTCTACTATTACTTCAGAACCATCGTCCAGTGTGATAGTATAGCTAAATTTCGGAGGAACAACTAAT
>CAYIZU010000046.1:11531-12291 GCA_964367795.1 uncultured Rikenellaceae bacterium
GAAGGCTATCTACCAACTTCGTCCTGCTGCTCGTAATTTTAGGTAGAGGATTGTTAATTGCTACCTTCTTATTGTCCTTATCAAGCAGCTTTATCTCCTCTCCTCCACTTGTTATTAGCATCGGAACATCAATACTAGCCGCTTGCTGTTCTGATATAACTCTATCCTTGTTTTGATTCAATATTACAAGCGAAATAGCTATTACCGCAGAGGCAATTGATGAGGCAATAATGAAAAAGCGTCGTCTGTTCTTCCTCTGCTCATTGCGATTACTCAATTTATTGATAAATCTTCGCGCCATAAGTTTTTTCTCCTCTTCAGATGCGCTCTTGTAATTCGAAACCGTCGTCAAAACAGATTTTAAAGCCTCCTTAGCATTGCTATCCTGAATAAATTCAGATAGAACTTCGCAATCTGATATATTCGAGCCATTTTTTAATGCGCCCTCTATTTCAGAACTTATTTTTATCGCCTCTTCGGCATGTTTTATGTCAATATCTCCCATACTCCAATAGTTTTTGTCCGTTATATAAATAGAATGAATGAATGTGATTTTTTTACCGGCAAAAATCATAAAAAAATCACATAATTATTGAAATTAATCGATAACTATGTGATTATTAGTGGTTTGTATGTAGGATTTATTTTAGCATCAGCATTATAAAAAGGAATGTGTTTTTATCTATTGTTCTCTTCAAGGTATTAATAGCCTCGCTCTTTTTGTTATAAACTGTTCTAATTGTAATATTTAGCTTTTGTG
>CAYIZU010000047.1:0-11981 GCA_964367795.1 uncultured Rikenellaceae bacterium
TAGGTATTATATCAATATTTGCTGTTAAGAGAAGGGAGATATCAAAAGATAAATGCGTTTATTGCACACTTTGCTCGAAGGTATGCCCTATGCAAGCAATTGTCATTGATAGAAAAGAGAAAATAGCAAATATCTCGCAATACAACTGTATTCAGTGTAATAGATGCAGTGATAGTTGCCCTAAGAAGGCGATATAGGTCATCAATAATACAAAAAAACGGATGAGATTTTAGGGTGGTACCCAATCAAAATCTCATCCGTTTTTTTGTATTTAGTTCGGGCAATTCGCAAAACTCTGTTTTGTGAATTGCAAAAAAAGAACGCCTCGAAATAATTCGAGACGGCCTCTCTTTATTAAGAAAAATTCGCGGACAACCGCCAAAAATCTGAATTTTGCTAAAGATTAGTCTTTCTAAAAAACGATTTATTTATCCCAAGCAAATAGAGGATACCCCTCCATGTATGCATTAACCTCTTTTCTCACCTCTGCAATAACCTCTTCATTATCTGCATTAGATAATACACGGTCTATCATTTCAACAATAGGTCTCATATGCTCCTCTTTTAATCCACGTGATGTTACTGCTGAAGTACCTACACGAATTCCCGATGTTGTAAATGGAGTACGAGAGTCAAAAGGAACCATATTCTTATTAAGTGTGATATCTGCTAATACCAACACATTTTCTGCTTTCTTTCCAGATAGTTCAGGAAACTTAGAGCGCAGGTCGATAAGCATTAGGTGGTTATCTGTACCTCCTGATATTATCTTATATCCAAGCTCCACGAATGCCTCCGCCATAGCAGCAGCATTCTTCTTAACTTGCATTTGATACTCTTTATATTCTGGCTTTAATGCCTCACCGAATGCCACTGCTTTACCTGCAATAACGTGCTCAAGAGGCCCTCCTTGTACTCCAGGGAATACTGAAGAGTTGAATATCTGCGACATCATTTTGACCACTCCTTTAGGAGTTGTTAATCCCCAAGGGTTTTCAAAATCTTTACCCATAAGAATAATACCTCCACGTGGACCACGTAGTGTTTTGTGTGTTGTAGAAGTAACTACATGAGCATACTTCACAGGGTTATCAAGGAGTCCTGCAGCAATCATACCTGCTGGGTGTGCCATATCAACTAACATGATAGCACCAACCTCATCAGCTATCTTACGTATACGAGCATAATCCCACTCACGGCTATATGCCGACGCACCTGCAACGATAAGTTTTGGCTTGTGTTCAATAGCTAAACGCTCCATCTCCTCATAGTCAAGAAGCCCTGTATCCTCTTTAACTTTATAGCTAACTGCATTGTATAGTATTCCCGATACATTCACCGGTGAACCATGCGAAAGGTGACCACCATGTGATAAATCTAATCCAAGGAAAGTATCGCCAGGCTTCATTACAGCCATGAAAACAGCCATATTGGCTTGTGCTCCCGAGTGTGGCTGCACATTTGCATACTCTGCACCATAAAGCTCACAAACACGGTCGATAGCTAATTGCTCTATTTTGTCAACCACCTGACAGCCGCCATAGTAACGAGCACCAGGATAACCCTCGGCATACTTATTGGTTAATACTGAGCCTACAGCTTGCATAACTGCCTCACTAACAAAGTTTTCAGATGCAATAAGTTCTATTCCATGCATCTGTCTCTCTTTCTCTTCACTTATTAGAGAGAATAATTGCGTGTCTTTCATATTTCAATTAATATTAATGATATCATAATTTTGAGCGCAAATATACACTATTTTTTTTTATTTGCAAAATATTGCTCTCCCTTTTTGAAGGTCGACTATATAGAATGAATGAGTGATTTAATCAATTGTTATAACCGTTTGGTGATTAGCTCTTATTTGTATATCTTCTCCCATTACCGTTCCTCCTTCAAGGGTTATTCTTACTTTGTAATTATCTGGATTTAACCTGCAACTATATGAGTTAATATTTGAGGGTTTTTCTGATATTATAGAGCTATTATCTCCGAAGGGGGTAATAGATATATTAGTAACATTTGATTTAGAATAAAGAATGAGTAGTTCTCCGTCAAGATGACAATCTTTGTTACAGCTAACAATTACAGATGACACTATAAATGCAGCAATAAGTGCAATTAGTTTTTTTGTTTTCATATTTAGTTTATTTTTAATAACATCAAACATTAACATATGACAAAAGTAATATCTTTTATAATATTTTCCAACTTTTTTACTAAAAAACAAATATAAAATCTATGTACTACTCTATCAAAATATTGTTTTGTCGACAATAAACATAGCTTTGTCGAAAAGGAGAGAAAGACTATTGTTTTCGATAAAAAGAGGTTGTATCTTTGCAGAAAATATTTAGAGATGATAATAATTGCGTTAGGGCAATTTTATTATTTGTCTATTTCTACTTAGAAAACTATTAAAAAAAAATATTATGAAACGTTTGTTATTTATTATGTTTATTATCGCAGCTACTATGAATGTAGCTCGGGCGCAGCAGCAGGGTACGATGGCTGAAATTAAGGGTGTGTTGATTGATACAACAAGTAATGCTCCTATTGTTGGTGCTGTTGTTCTTGTAAAAGGAACGCAGAAAGGAAGCGTGTCTGATGCCGAAGGAAAATTCAACATCAAAAATCTTACTATCAATAAAGAGGTTGAGATAGAGATTACATATACTGGTTATATTGATAAAATACTTAAGGTTACACCAACATCAGCTATATTTAACTTAACTGATAAGGTATACCTAAAACCAAGTAATATGAGAATAGGCAGTGTTGAGGTTTTGGGTTCTGCTCCGACAGCTGTCATATCTGGCGATACTGTTCAGTTCAATGCAGGTGCATATAAGACAAACCCCGATGCCACTGCATCTGACCTATTAGAAAAAATGCCTGGATTTGAGAAAAACGATGATGGTACGGTATCTAATTTAGGTGAAAAAGTTCAGCGTATCAAGGTTGATGGAAAAGATTTCTTTAAGAATGATGCTGCTACCGCACTTAATGCATTAGACGCAGATATGATTGAGTCAATTCAGATGTACGACGATAAGAGTGATGCATCAAAATTCACTGGCTATGATGATGGGACAGAGATAAAGACTCTAAATATAATAACAAAGAGACGTATAGGTAATAAGCCAGCATATCTATTTGAGTCAACACTTGGATATGGATATGATAATGTATATCAAGGCAATATAACATATACAAAGATAGAGGGAGACGAGCAAATATCTGTAATGGGGGGTATGAATAATGTTAACACCAACCCGATACAGCAACGAAGAGGTTTTGGTCGTGGAAATGCAGGAGGTATTAATACACAAGCTGCTGCCGCTTTCAACTACTCTAATAAACTAAAAAATGATGGAGAGATAAGTGTTTCTTATAATTTCCACAGAAAAGAGACCGAAAAAGAGAGTGCAACATATCGTACATATTTCCCATCGGCTGAATATACTGACTACACGTACAATATTATGGATAGCTCACTTAATATAACAAACACTCACCGCTTTTCTCTTGATATTAAATCAAATATAGGCGAAAAGACACAGATAACTTTCCGTCCTACTGGTAGCTACTCATATTCAGATAATAATTCAAATAGTTATAGTATTAGCTCGGTTGATGGCAGTAGCACTATCAACGACCGTAGCGATATTGCAGAAAACGACTCGTTTGCACTCAGCGGAGACTTACATATTCTTCGTAAGATTACCGACAAAAATTTCCTTACAGTACGGTTTAGAGGTAATTTTAATAATAGCAATAACGACACATATATATTGGGTGATACCTATTACGATACACTGAACCTTCTCGACACTATAGCTCAAAATCAGGAGAGTAATGTATTCAATAATAATAATACGGCAAGTGTCTTTGCAGAGTTCACGCAGCGCGTATCGGATAATGCAGGCATAAGTCTTAAATATGAATTTGAATATAACTGGAGCGAGAACGACCGTAAAACATATATTGTCGACCCTATTACAGGTGAGATAAGCGATGATTTAGATCCTCTATTATCTAACCATTTCGTGAGAGACTACTACACCAATACATTTAGTTCTCGATATAATTACAACACAGATGTAATGAAACTTAATGTTAGTGCAGGTTATAAGTTTGCAGATTTAGAGAATGAAGAGCTATACCCCGATAATGACTATTTGCGTGAGTACTCATTTAGTGGTGTCACTTTTATGGGACGTATGAAATATCAAAAGAATAAGCAAGGTGGTAGCCTTGATGTAAGAGTAATGGGAAATCAAACCTATCCATCGGTTGCGCAGCTACAGGATGTTATGAATACGGATAACCCTCTTCAATTATCATCTGGTAACCCTAACCTCGAACAAGGTTTCAAGACAAGCGTTCGTATGCGTTATAGAGGAGCAAACAAAGGAGCATCAAGCTTTTATGGTTTCTTTGGCTCTTTCGACCACACTCTTAACGGCGTAGTTAATAGCACAACACTATTTGACACAGACACTAATATAACAGTAGGCGGTCAAACTTATCTTGCTAAAGCGGGTTCGCAGTATACCACATATGCTAATATTGACGGAGCATGGAGCGCTAATATCGGAGGTATGTATTCATTTCCGATAGAGTTTATAAAATCTAAGATTAACCTAATGGGTTTTTATAGATATAATAATCAACCATCACTATTTAATGGTGAAGAGTATGTGTCGAAATCAAGTACCTATACACTTCGCTTAGGTATCAATAGTAACATATCTCAGAATATAGATTTTAATATCAATAATAGCGCAAGTTATCAAATGACAAAATCTAATATGACTTCTGACAACAACTTCTTTACCAATAACCTTCGCTTTAACCTATATGTTAATGTTTGGAATAATTTCTTCTTCTCGTCTGATTACACCCTACGTTATCAGCACTTAGAAAACACAACTTTAGACGAACCGTTCACCAACCTTGTTAGTTTGTCGATAGGCAAGAAGTTTGGTAAGAATAACGCTTACGAGATACGTGCTAATGTATATGACCTACTTAACCAAAATAAGAATGTAGCGCAACAGGTGTCAGATATCTATGTAGCTGATGTGCTATCAAACGACTTAACGCGCTATTTCGCCCTTACATTTACTTATAAGTTTAATAGTATTCGTAACATGGCAAATAAGTTTATGAGAGGAGATATGCCATCTCATGGTGGTGGAAGATCATCTGGCGGTCATGGTGGAGGAAGACCATACTAATTAACATTATATGACGATAAAGAATAATAAAATAATTAAACTGATAGGACTACACATGTTAGCATGGATTGTGGTCCTATCGGTTAACATATTCCTATTTGAGGGTTATTTTGGCGGTGAAACTGACATATATGGGCTATATTTCAATATGCATATGCCTATATGGGTTATTTATCTTTTGGTTTTTTATATAAACTATCTGTTTTTCATACCAAAGCTACTAAATAGTGGTAAGATAAAGCAGTACATTGCAGTATCGGTAGCTACAATACTTTTGGGCGTTATTAGTGTTCAACTAGTTAGAATAAGTGATGGCCACATGGTGAGAGCGAGCAAATTTGCACAAGTTCTTTTTGGTACCGAAGAGCAACAACGAAGCTTCTTTAATGACAAACACAAGGATAGGATGTTAAAGGCTATAGAGCCTCTAAATATTCCAGACTCAACAAAAAAAGAGGTTGTTAAAAAGATTATTGACAGTTATAAAATTCCACATCGCAGAGATCCTAATAGGGTTATTAATAATAGAGATGATTGGCATAGAAGATTAGAGAAGCAACTCAATCTTAAGAATATGCGCAACGTTTCACAGCTATATTTTATACTTCTTCTTTATCTATCTTCGTTGATACTCGGATATGCTGAAAAGTCGATACAGCGCAGAAGGGATATGGAGCGTATGCGTAGAGAGAAGATAGAGAGTGAATTGGCATTTTTGAAGGGGCAGATAAATCCTCATTTCCTTTTTAACGCGCTAAACTCTATTTATTCACTTGTACTGCCTCACTCCGATATTGCTTCTGACGCAGTACTGAAACTTGCCTCTATATTGAGATACATGCTTTGTGAGACAACTCAAAAGGAAGTTTCGTTAGATAAAGAAATAGATATCGTACGTGACTATATTGCCATGCAGAAACTTAAATTTAACGACACAACAACCATTGATTTTAAGGTAACTGGCAATACAGTCGGTTATTCTATTGAGCCACTTATCATACTACCGTTCTTGGAAAATGCCTTCAAGTATGGAGCCGACAATATCACACCATCATTTATTACAACAGATATTGATGTTATAAATGAGAATTTTATTTTGACTGTTAAAAATAAAATTGTTGTACGTGGTGATAGCGTTGAGAGTTCGGGAATAGGAATAAAAAATGTAAAGCGTCGCTTAGAACTACTCTACTCCAAGAGGTACAAGCTGGATATTATTGAAGAGAGTGATACTTTTAGTGTATATCTTAAAATTAAATTATGAGAGCTATAGCAGTTGATGATGAAACTTTGGCCTTGTCAGTAATAGAGATATTTTGCAAGAGGTATGAAGGTATCGAATTGGTACAAACATTTGTAAATGGAAATGATGCGTTAAAGTATATCGATGAAAATGATATTGACATTATTTTCTTAGATGTTAACATGCCACATATTACAGGTGTTGAGGTGGCAAAGATTGTTGCCAAGAGAGCCTTGATTATCTTCACAACAGCATATCAAAATTATGCAGTTGACGGATTTGAACTTGAAGCCATAGATTACCTAATGAAGCCATTTTCGTTTGACAGGTTTTCAAAGGCTGTTAATAGAGCACAGGAGTTAATTTCCCTACGTGAAGGAGTGAATAGTGATATTCCTCATATAATGATAAAGGTTGACTCTGCTATTGTTAAATTAAATGTTAACACTATTATTGCAATTGAGGGGTTAAAGGATTATATTAAAATTATTACAACAGATAAAAAGTATGTCACAAAGAGTACTATGAAGAGTATTGAAGGGAGCCTTGCTGGGTATGGCTTTACACGTGTGCAAAAATCATATGTTGTAAACCTTGCTCACATAAAATCTGTAAAAGGTGATACAATAACTATGGTGGGTGGAAACGTTATACCAATCGGACAGCAATATAAAAGTCTTTTTATGAATATATTTTTAGCTCACGTGAAGTAGATTAATTATGAGAAAAGTTGTATTATACATAGCAATCAGCCTTGATGGCTATGTTGCAGATAAAAATGGTGGCGTTGACTGGCTTGGTGGGGATGACTCTGAACCGCAAAATTTTGGAACATATAACGATTTTATTAACGGTATTGACACCGTAATAATTGGCTATAACACCTATAACCAAATAGTAACCCAACTATCTCCTGACAGTTGGGTGTATAGCGGTATGAAAAGCTATGTTTTAACAAATAGGAGTTTAGATAGTAACGATGAAATAACCTTCACTAATGAAGATTTAAGAACACTAATTAGTAGACTCAAAGAGCAAAATGGTAAGGATATATGGATATGTGGAGGTGCTTCAATATTCAATCAACTTATTCGGGAGAATCTTATTGATAGGTTTCGTATAGCTATCATGCCAACAATTTTGGGTGATGGTATTCCTCTATTTGAAAAACATTTGCAAAGCAAAATGCTAAAACTTATTGATTCGTATACTTATAATGGAATCACGGAGGTTGTATATGAACGAAGGTAATTATGATTCTGCTAATTGATAATCACGACTCGTTCACATATAACATAGTTGAGATGATACGTAGAGCCACCGTAATGGATGTTACCGTTATAAGTAGCTCTCACCTCCAATTGGAGGATGTGGCAAATTATAAATATATCATACTATCACCAGGCGCATCTTTACCCAATGACTATCCGATATTATACAAAGTAATAGATATGTATATTGGCAAACTTCCTATTTTGGGGATTTGTTTAGGCTTTCAAGCGTTATGTCACTACTTTGGTGGTGAATTGGTTAACTATAATATACCATACCATGGCGTAGAGAGTATCATATCGTGTGACAGTAGTTCGCTACTATTTAATGGTCGTAATAGCATGGCTGTAGGGCGATATCACTCATGGTATGTAAAAAATATATCAAAAAAACTAAATATCGTAGCTGCTACTAACAATGGAGAGATAATGGCTGTTGAGAATAGGGAAATGATGGTTTTTGGAACGCAATTTCATCCAGAATCATACATTACTGAATATGGTGAAACTATTTTTACAAATTTTTTTAGATGCAACGATTAGGTAGAGAAAATTTAATAGAAATAATTAATAATAGGGCGTCATGCTCCATACCCTTTGTTGTGATTGTTGATTTTAAGGGTGATAGCGGTTATATTTTTGAGATAAACGAACTTTCAGATAGTGGGATATCGCTAAATATAGAAGGTGTCAATCTTGGGCGTAAAGTTGAAGATAAAGGAGACGGAATTAATCTGTATCCAAAACCAATATCAAAAGAGTTATATTACAATAGCTTTAATAAGGTTAAGAGTCATATATACGCCGGTGATACATATCTGTTAAATCTCACAATGGCAACAGAATTAGAAGAAAATATATGTTTAGAGAGTATATACTGTAATGCCAAAGCCAGATATAAGTTCTTATTTAAAGATAGATTTGTATTCTATTCACCAGAAACTTTTGTTAAGATATCGGATAATAAAATCTTTTCTTACCCAATGAAAGGGACTATTAATAGCGATATAGAGGGGGCAGAAAATAGACTTATGGGAGATAAAAAGGAGTTATACGAGCACTATACTATTGTAGACTTAATACGTAATGACCTCTCAATAATTTCAAAGAATGTTACTGTAACTAAGTTTCGTTATATTGACAATATAAAAACCTCTTTTGGCGGTGTTTTACAGACGAGTAGCGAGATAGTGGGAGAGTTAGATAGTGAGTGGAAATCTCGTTTAGGAGATATCCTTTTTAAAATGTTACCCGCAGGAAGCGTATCGGGGGCCCCGAAAGAGAAAACTGTAGAGATAATTGAAGAGTGCGAATATCGCGAAAGAGGATTTTATACAGGCATAATGGGTTATTTTGATGGGAAAAACTTTAATAGTGCCGTTAGCATAAGATATATTGAAAGAGATGATAGAGGCAATTATGTATATAATAGCGGTGGTGGGTTGACTTTCTTGAGTGATGCAGAAGAGGAGTATAATGAATTGAAAACAAAGATATATGTACCCATACTTTGAAAGTATAAGAGTTGAAAATGGCATTGTTAGGAATCTTGCATATCATCAAAATAGGGTTTCTACTATCTCTAACGTGATTATTGAGGATTATATTAGGGAGTATATTATTCCAGTTTCAGGGATATATAAACTACGTATCTCCTATGATGAAAAAAAAATTGGGGTAATCAATTTATTACCATATCAGCCCAAAGCCATTAATAGCTTGCAGGTAGTTTTTTGCGACACAATAGATTATAGTGTTAAAAGAGAAAATCGTGAACAGATAAATTGTTTATATAATTTAAGGGGCGATGCGGATGATATTCTTATAATAAAAAATAATCTTATCACTGATACTTCATATGGTAATATACTGCTATATGATGGCGAATCTTGGATAACCCCAAGTAGCTATCTCCTTAAAGGCACTTGTAGAGCAAGGTTGTTACACGATGGTGTCATAACGGAACGAGAAGTGACGATTAATGATTTAAATAACTACACAAAATTTATGGTTATAAATGCGATGCTTGGCTTTAACGACGAGAGAGCAAAACCAGTTACCAACATTTTATTAACAAGTTACTAACATGTAATCTACATAATAACTAACATTATGTTAGCAACTTGTTAATAAATTATTTTTTATAAAATTTGTTAGTTTGCATAATTATTTATATATTCGCAGAAATTAACCGTTTTAATATTTTATAATATGCAATACGTACTATTTTTCTATTCACCATATTCGGGAGATAATAAGATTTTGCAATATTTAGATATTATTATTAATAAGTATCAGCAGAAGGGGTTTTCAATAGTACCTTTTAGGGTGACCTCTCCCAAGATTGTTGACGACACATTGAAAACTACAACAATAAAACCGCATCATATATTAATCGCGGGTGGTGATGGCACTGTTAACATGGTTGTTAATTGCATTATCAATAATAGGTTCGAAGCCCCTATTGCCACATTACCAGCAGGTACAGCAAATGATTTTGCGCATGTTATGGGCTATCCTGCAAATATAGTAAAAACATGTGACATGATACTCTCAGGCAATATTGTTGACATAGATTTAGGCGTTGTAAACGATAGATATTTTGTTAATGTACTTAGTGCAGGGCTTTTAACGGATGTTTCGCAAAAGACGCCAACTTTCTTAAAAAATACGGTGGGGAAAATGGCGTATTATCTTAGCTCTTTACAAGAGTTACCTCGATTTCGTAAGATTGCAATAGTAATTAATAGTGATGAGGTATCATATAATGATAACGCGCTAATGTTTTTCATATTTAATGGAAAAACAGCCGGTAATATGCGTCTTGCATATAAGTCGGATTTGAATGATGGTAAGTTAGATGTGTTAATAGTAAGAGGAAGTAACCTTGCTGAAACAATGAACACAGCATTTCACTTCATTTCTGGCAAAGAAGATTCTTATCCCAAGGGCATAGTCTACTTTAAGGCTGATAAGTTAGATATATCGTGCGATACATCACTGCATATAGATATTGATGGGGAAGCGGGCCCAACCCTTCCGATTAATGTTAGATGCATCAAGGGAGGGCTAAAGGTTATTGCGCCTAATTACGAAAATATTTCGTGTGATACATATAATCAATTTACTGATATTATGAGGTAGTTAAAGGTAGCTCCTCATAGTGCAAATACCAATAGTGGCACCCTTTTCGTTATTATTAAAAAAGGAAATAGTATGAAAAGGATATTAACACTACTTTTTGCTATGACAATGGCAGGGGTAGTATTAGCACAGAAAACAGAGGGTATGGAATATAATAAGCTTACAGCTGAAGAGGAGAGAATAATAATAAATAAGGGCACAGAACGCCCATTCTCTGGAATATATAATAACCATAAGGAGCAAGGAACATATGTATGTAAGCAGTGTGATGCTCCTCTTTACCGTTCCAAAGATAAGTTTGATTCACATTGCGGATGGCCATCTTTTGATGATGAAATTAAGGGGGCTGTTATACGTAAGACAGATGCCGATGGTCGAAGAGTGGAGATAATATGCGCTAACTGCGGTGGGCATTTAGGGCATGTATTCGAAGGGGAAAGGCTCACTCGTAAAAATACCCGACATTGTGTAAATTCACTATCATTAACATTTATTCCCAAAAAGGAGGTTGCAATTTTTGCAGGAGGTTGTTTTTGGGGTGTTGAGCATCTATTACAACAGCAGAAAGGTGTTAAAAGTGTTATTTCAGGATATATTGGAGGTAATACATCTAACCCATCATATAAGGATGTATGTAGCGGCATAACGGGACATGCAGAGGCTGTAGAGGTAATTTTCGACCCGTTGATTGTTAGTTATGAAAAATTGGCAAGGCTTTTTTTTGAAATTCACGATCCCGAGCAGCTAAATATGCAAGGTCCAGATAAGGGAACACAATATCGTTCTGCTATATTCTATACAAATGAGAAGCAACGCGAAATAGCTAAAAAATTAATTAAGGAATTAGAAACAAAAGGATTTAAAATTGTAACAGAGGTTACCAAAGCCATGAAATTCTACAAAGCTGAGGATTATCATCAAGATTATTATAAGAAAAGTGGTAAAGAACCATATTGTCACTCATATACACAAAGATTTTAGTGGAGTTATGAAGGGCAATTAGCAAAAATCTGTTTTGCGAATTGCCCTAAATAAAATAAAGGGTAATCAACAACTATTATCAGGTTGTAACTAATTGAA
>CAYIZU010000048.1:0-11672 GCA_964367795.1 uncultured Rikenellaceae bacterium
ATACGTTATATGTTTCAAAACGTCCTTTATCTTTTGCGTTCTTTTGACGCCAAATTTTTAATTTTAAGTTCATTGCCACTAATCTTTATAGTTACGTTGTGCTACCTTAATATTTTCAAATATAAGCTCCTCTTTATGCATTTCAGGCTCTACATCATCGCCTTTATATTGCCATACAGCTACATATTTATAGTTTTCATCATCTCTAAGAGCTTCACCATCTGCCGTTTGATACTCCTCACGGAAGTGTCCTCCGCACGATTCGTTGCGATTTAAAGCATCACGAGCCATAAGCCCACCTATCTCAATAAAGTCGGCAAGACGTAGTGCCTTTTCTAACTCTTGATTGAACTCATCGGCACTACCCGGCACTAAAAGGTTGTTCCAGAACTCTTTTTTTAGTTCGGCAATCTTTGTAATAGCTACTTTTATACCCTCTTCATTGCGGGCCATACCTACGTAGTCCCACATAATATTTCCCAACTCTTTATGCAAATCGTCAACAGAGCGTTTTCCTTTAATGGCAAATAATTTCTCTATCTTATCTTTAATCTCCTTCTCTGCTGCAACAAATTCAGGAGCGTTAGTATCAACCTTAGGCGATTGTATATCCTGCGATAGATAGTCTCCTAAGGTATATGGTATAACGAAATATCCATCTGCTAACCCCTGCATTAGGGCTGATGCACCTAAACGGTTAGCTCCATGGTCAGAGAAATTTGCTTCTCCAAGGGCATAAAGTCCAGGTATTGTTGTCATAAGATTATAATCAACCCATATACCACCCATTGTATAGTGAACTGCAGGATATATCATCATCGGCTCCTCGTATGGGTTAACATCTGTTATTTTCTCGTACATTTGGAACAGATTTCCATATCTCTCTTCAATAACATTTTTCCCTAAACGCTTAATAGCAGTCGAGAAGTCAAGATATACCGCTAAACCTGTCTCGTTAACTCCGAAACCAGCATCACATCGCTCTTTGGCAGCGCGAGATGCCACATCACGAGGTACAAGGTTTCCAAAGGCAGGGTATCTGCGCTCTAAGTAGTAATCTCTATCCTCTTCCGGTATCTGCGATGCCTTTATCTTCTTAGTGCGTATCTTTTCAACATCCTCTTTTTTCTTTGGAACCCATATACGGCCATCGTTACGCAGAGATTCTGACATAAGAGTTAATTTCGATTGCTGCGTACCATGTACAGGAATACATGTTGGGTGTATTTGTGTAAAACAAGGATTGCCCCACATCGCACCACGACGATATATTTGATATTCGGCAGAACCATTTGAGTTCATAGCATTTGTTGAGAGGAAGAAAACATTACCATAACCTCCCGAACATATAAGAACAGCGTGAGCTCCAAAGCGTTCAATCTCTCCTGTTACAAGGTTTCGAGCTATTATACCGCGAGCCTTTCCATCAATTAACACAAGATCTAACATCTCATATCTATTGTAGCTTTTAACGCTTCCTTTAGCTATTTGGCGGTTAAGTGCAGCGTAGGCCCCAAGTAATAGTTGTTGACCGGTCTGCCCGCGAGCATAAAATGTACGCGATACTTGCGCTCCACCAAACGAACGGTTATCTAAAAGGCCACCGTAATCGCGTGCAAACGGCACCCCTTGTGCCACACATTGATCTATTATGCTGTTTGCTTCCTCTGCAAGACGGTAAACATTTGCCTCACGTGCACGGTAGTCGCCACCTTTTATAGTGTCGTAGAATAGGCGATACACTGAATCGTTATCATTTTGATAGTTCTTAGCTGCGTTAATCCCTCCCTGCGCAGCAATAGAGTGTGCGCGACGAGGTGAATCAGATATGCAGAAAGCTTTTACATTATATCCTAACTCTCCAAGTGCTGCTGCTGCCGACGCACCTGCAAGGCCCGTTCCAATAACTATAACATCTAATTTACGTTTATTAGCTGGGCTAACAACTTTTATCTCTGCCTTATGCCTGCTCCACTTCTCTGAAAGAGCTCCAGCAGGTACTTTTGATTCCAATATACTCATGATAATTTTTTTATAAATTGATAAAATAGATATATAGTGGTATTGCTATAAAACCTATACATACCGTATATGCATATATTAACCCAATACACTTAAGGCGTTTGTGCCACTTGTTATTACTTAATCCCAGTGATTGGAACGCACTCCAAAAGCCATGCGTTAGGTGCATCCATAAAACAACAATCCACAATACATACATTACTACTATGTGTAGATTGGTGAATTTATTGACAATAAGATCATAAGGAGATACTGTCATCTCATTACCAAGAAAAGTTTGTAGCTGCATATGCGCCCAAAAATCGTAGAGATGCATTGGTATTGCCAATACCACAAGCAATCCAAGTATCAACATATTGCGAGATGCCCATGTTGAAGTCGCATCAGCTTTCTTTACAGCATACTTTACTGGACGAGCTTTCATATTACGTAGTGTTAATATGAAGGCATACACTATATGTATCGCAAATCCTAAAGCCAACACAGGTACCATTACCCGTATTAATGGATTAGTGTCCATAAAGTGACAAACTGCATCATATGCTTCTGCCCCTACAAAAATAAAAAGGTTTGCTACTAAATGTACCAGTAGAAACACCAAGAGGAACAAGCCGGATAGGCTCATAACTATCTTCTTCCCTATTGAAGATGAAAAAATGTTACTCATAAGTTAATATTTAAATATTTCTAAAATCCTTTATACGTCATTATCGCTGCAAAGATAATACTGTTTAATCAATAACAACACTTTTTTTTATATTTGTTTATAAAAAAATTTCAAGAACCTAATATACGAGCGGATTTAATCACTTGATTACATAATATATTGTCAATTTTTACAATTACTATTTCCTTGCTTCGGTTGATGCATTATTCGCATTTGAAACAACTATATTTTCATAATTGGTAATATTTATATGATATATCATCGATTGAAATAAGAGTAAAATTTTTATATGTTATCGGTATATTATATTAATATTCATAATGTAATTGTTTTATTTACCTATTAATTATTGTATTGTGTTAATTGTGACAATGTTAGATTTATACGTGACAATATTGTTATATAAGAATAATTACCTACATTTGTATGTTGTAAGCATTGATATGGTGCTACTTTATGACATGTGATAACTGTGATGTTTAAATCGAAAATTAATATATAGTTATGTTTTTTACATAATATTTTGTATTTTCGATTTGAATTTCGCGCTATTTGGTCGTTTTTGTTATAAATTGTAGTGTGTGTCGAATTGATTTATAATACGCAATTTAGCAATGATAGGTAATTTTATATGGTTATCTATTGTTTAGTTATGTGCTTTTTTAGATTGTTATTAATTGTAATGATTAAGAGTCTATTTTGCGCTTAAGTAATTGATAATAGAGCGTATTATGTATAACAATAAAATGGATATTTGGTAGTTTTTAGTATAACAAGACCTTTCGGCAATGTATTTGTTTAAGAGTCTTATATTAAAAACTAATTAGAGAGTTATAATGAGAATGGGTATTAATATAGATATAAGAAAGTGGCGATTTGAAATAAGGGCAGTATTGCTTTTATCTCTTGTGCTGTCTGTGTCTATATATAGTGGACGTGCTCAAAATAGGAAAGATACTACCAATATAGATAAGGTACAGGTTTTATTCCGTTTAGGTGGTAGTATTATAGATTCAACCTATCTTAATAATAAGAGTGCGTTAGAGCTAATGGATTATCTTCTTAGAGATACGCTAAGAACATATACATTAGATTCGATTACTTTAAAAGGTACTGCGTCGCCCGATGGAGGAGAGAGGTATAATATGAAACTATCCGAGCGACGTGCTAATAATATGATGGAGTATATTACTAAGAACTATCCGAACGTGGCTAATAGGTTGAAGGTTACTTTTACGGGAGAAGACTGGGCAGGACTTCGCGAAATAGTGATGGCTGATGATATTGTTCCATTCAAGGAGGAGGTCTTGGCGGTTATTGATTCCAATGCGAGTTTGGCCACTAAGGAGTGGCGTTTGCGAAATATGCGTAGTGGCTTATCGTGGGAGTATATATCTCGAATGATATTACCTTATCTTCGTAGTGGCGCATGGACTGTTCTGCACTATAATATATCGCATACGAATACGCCGGTTGGAAATATGAGATTGACACTTGCAAATGTGCCAAATCCAGAAATTCCTTCAATCTTCACTGAGGAGTACTCAAAAAAGCCAATTCTTGCCATTAAGACCAATTTGCTATACAACTTAATTACGGCGGTAAACTTGGAGGTTGAGGTTCCTTTAGGTGATAGATATAGTATTGCTGGGGAGTATATTTTCCCTTGGTGGGTATGGGATGATGGTACCGTTGATAGCAGGCGAGATAGATTCCAAATAACTGTTGGTACTATTGAGTTCCGTAGGTGGTTAGGCGAAAGGAGATTGAAGTCCCCTCTTACCGGATGGTTTATGGGTTTATATGCTTCATATGGGGCTTTTGATTTTGAAGATGATAAAAAGGGTAAGCAGTCAAAAGATGTGTTGGCCGGTGGCCTTTCGATAGGATATGCGCACGCTATTAATAGGAGTGGTTCCTTAAGAATGGAGTATCTTTTAGGGCTTGGTTATCTGACATTTAGCTATAAAGAGTATACTGCAGTATTTGATGGAACGCAGTGGGGATGGGATGCTTATAGAGACTTTACAAAGCGGGTCTCATGGTTTGGTCCAACGAGGGCTAAGGTGTCGTTGGTGTTGATGATTAATCGAAAGCAAGGAGGTAGAAGATGAGAACTATATTAATATTATGGGCAGTGATGCTTCTCTCTTCATGTCACTATCAACCGATATTAGAGAGGGACTACAAGCATGAAACAGCGCTTATTCCTGTAAAGATAAATTGGAGTCGTTCAGGTTTTGATATTGATGCCTCAGGAAAGAGTAAGCAGAGTAATTCGTCTGTACATAGAGCAACCGTACGTTTCTTCCCTAAGGATGGCAGCGAGTCGTTTGAGAGATACTTAGAGGGTAATGTTTTTGAGGGAGAGATTGAGGTTCCTATTGGTAGTTACTCTATTATTATAATGAATGAGTCGCACACCGATCCATATTGGAATGGTAGCTCTTCTGGTGGATATGAGAGTATCGTATTTGAGAATGTTGATAGTTATGAGAACTTCTCTGCGAGCGTAAAGCTACATGATAATAATCCTACAGGTTACTTCTTTGAGGAGTATGTGGCTAGTAATTATAAATTTATGTTCAGACCGTTGCAGTTGGCATCATGGAATATAGATCATTTTGAGGTGACGGAAGAGTTAGTTGAGTACACACGTGCTCTGCAAGCAAGTAAATATGGTAAGGGAAAGAGTGATAGCGGTGAGGATATAGATGAAATGCCGCAATTCTCTAGAGCTTTCGACGAAAAAATGTACTATGCTTTAACACGTGATGATGAGAATGATACAGATGGTGTTGACATGCGTAAACTGACGAGAGATGTGGAGATTACTCTAAGAGTAAAAAACCTAACGTCGATAAGTAAGATAACAGGTGCTATTGATGGTTTCGTTAATAAGGTAAGTATGCGTACAGGTGATGGTTTTAAAGAGCCGGCAGGTCAAAATATGTTACAGTACTTCACATTTAATGGACGAAAAAACTGGTACTCTCCTGACAATCGCCCTATGGGAGAGGATTGGAGACCTAATAGCTCTGGAGATAACATATATGAAGGCTATACCGGTGAGACATCCGTATCATTCCTAAGTTTCGGGCGTAATATTCCATTTGAAACAAAGGGAGGAAACACCCAAGGGACTTATATGTTAGATTTAGATTTTGTATATATAACAGGGGATCTGAATAATAGGGATATGCTATTTCAGATAGACCATGATAATGATAGTACCACTCCAAATATCGAGGCAAAGATTCCATTTGATATAACAAATCAGGTGATTGAAGGCGCTGGTATGGATAAATACTACTTAGGTATAAAGGTGCGTATATCTACTCTTGAAGTGGAACATAGAGATGCAGATATACATGTTGAGGAATGGGGCGACGAGGTTGTTGTGCCACTATAATAAATATTAATTTTAAATATATAATTATTAATGGAAAATGTAGATAATGAAAATTTTAGTTGCTACGTGCAATATTCATCCTAAGGGCTAGTTTATAAAATATAGAAATGTTATCATAAGGATGAGGATAACAGAGTGTGAGATTGTACTTATTATTAATGCTTTTATACAATAATAATATTATATTAGTTGTTTATATTATAATTGATAATTGATTTTGAATAAAAAATTTTAAACAAATAACTTTAAAAAAAACAAAAAAATGAAAAAAATCATGATTTTTGCTGCAATGGCAGCAGTAACGTTGAGCTCTTGCTCAAAGACAGATATCGTCGACACGGCAGGCGATGGAGTATTAGATAACCCTAATGCTATAACATTTAGTTCATCAACAACTCGTGCTACTGCAAATACAGTAGAGCAACTTAAAGGTGGTTTCCAAGTTTTTGGTGCACAAAGTGGTGCTTGGTATACTGAGTCAGGTACAGTGATTGATGGTAAAACTAATGATTATGCTCACAATGGCACATCATGGGAATGGCAAACAGTTGGTGGTGATGTAGCAATAACTGCTCCTATATGGCCTGGTGACATAGCTACAAATAAAATGGATTTCTATGCTATGTATCCAGCAGATTACACGAATATAACTGCTACAGCTCCTACTAATGATATTAAAAAGACACATACAGTGGGTGCAAATAGGTTTGCTCAAACCGACGAGCTTGCTGCTATTAGCACACAGGTTGCGGCTGTTCCTTCAGGTGGTACTTTAAGCTTAACTTTTAACCATATCCTTTCAAAGGTAGATGTTAGCATCGAGCCTGCGGCTGGTCTTGTGGCTTATGTTCAGAGCATAAAATTTGTTGGTGTTAAAAGCAATGGAGAGTATGATTATAAGACAACAACTTTAGCAAATCAAGATGGTTGGGCTGCTGCTGCTGCTCCTGCAACAGATGACTACACATACCGTGAGACACTTTTTGCTGGTGCTACTACTGCTCCTACTAACATGGGCGCAACAGCTGAGAATCCAAATGCTAATAATAGTGTGGTTGCTTTCAACGGTGGTGCATCTACAAGTGCGGAGCAAAAAGACTTTAGCAGTACTCCACTTGCAGGAGATTTAAAACTTGTTCCTCAAACATTTACAGCTGTAACAATAGATACTGATGGTGCTGCAGGAGATGCTGATGGTGCTGCAAATAATGTTAATGCAATCGCTGCTCAGCCGTATATCGAGGTTCTGTATCGTTTAGAGACAACTGGTGGTGAGGATGTTGTTGGACGTAAAGATATCACTGATGTAAATGCTACTGGTAAGGAGTATTATAATTCTAACCTTTCAGCTTCTTATGATACTTGGGCAGATGTAATAGCTGCATGGGGAGCTGCTACATATCCTGGCTATACTACTACTAATGATTATGTTACAGCTAATAGCGGTGTACCACAAAACACAGAAGGTTTATATATCAAAGCGCGTTTCCCACTAAAATCAGAAAACGGTGTTGATGATACAGAGGATGCAGGTATTGATTGGAAAAGAGGAAACTACTACATTTATAATCTATTAATCGGTACAGGTACAGGTAATGGAGGTTACTATGCTGACAATCAGTACTATGATGAGGCAGGAAATGAAACAGGTCTTTACCATAAAGGTGTAGCTGGTAATCCTGTTACTCCATCAGACTTACCTATTCACTTCAATGTTTACGAAGGTATTTGGACATCTAACGGTAATACTGATTTATAGTAATTAATCGAATTTTAAGATAAATGAGGCCGTCTCGAATTATTTCGAGGCGGTCTTTTTTATTAGAAATTTGTATCAAAATTCAGTTTTGGTGCTTCGTGATGAGTATAAAACGGAGCGTACTTATGTACGTGAGTATTTATGCGATTCACGAAGTGACAAAAATGTTTTTGAGACAATTTCTTTTTTCTATACGAATTATTAGACCACACATTCATTTGCCAAATTAGAAATATTTCTTTAACTTTGCTATCTCCAACAAAACGAATAGTATGCAGGTAAAAACAGTAGATATATTTTTTGAACTCCTCAAATCAACATTAAAGGGTGAGGGTAGTGGTATTACTCTGAAAGATGTATCTTCAGATACATGGCAGGAGTTATATGATATGGCGATAGTTCAGGGGGTTTTCGCCATACTGTATGATGGGATACTGCGTGTGATGGATGCTGATTTACCTCGTAAATTAAAAATATCGTGGATTGTCAATAGCGAGAACATGGAGAAAAACTATAATCATCGCCTAAAGGTCAGTGGTGAGGTGGTCAGTTTATTATCCAAGGAGGAGATAAAGGTTGTCATTTTGAAGGGTATTGCAGTGGCACAACTCTATCCAGTACCTTCGCACCGCGAGTGGGGCGACCTTGATGTTTGGTTTGTTGGCAAAGGAGAAAAGGCGGAAAGTATATTAAAAGCTAATGGCGCAACCATGGGGTATGGTAGTGATAAGCATGCGGTTATATTTTATAAGGGTATGCCTATTGAAGATCATCACACCTTTCTTGATGTTGAGACCAGTAGTGTTGATAAGATATTAGACAAGCGATTAAAGGAGATAATGGATAGAGATGGATTGCGGGATGTGCTCATTGAAGATAGAGTAGTTGCGTATACCCCATCGCCCACATTTAATGCTATTTTTTTGATGCGTCATATGATGGTACACTTCATCAATGGATTAGCGGTGAGGCATTTTTGCGACTGGGCTCTCTTTTTAAAACATTATCATAAGGAAATAGATATTGATTGCGTGCGAGATGCTTTTAGTAGTGTGAACCAATTGGAATTAGTTGGTGCTTTTTCGCAGATATGTGTTACGCATCTTGGATTACCAGTGGAGTACAATATTTTTGAACCATCAAATAGCAAGAAACTTGAAGCGGCTATTCTTGATGAATTATTTAGAGATAAGGGATTAATGCCGCAAAAGTATAAAAACCCGATTCGAAGAGTGTCGGTAAAATTTCATCGTTTTCAAACCTCTATATGGCGTCGTAAGTTGATTAATAATATGTCAACTATATCAGCAGCAGTTGCGTATGTTAAGCCGTATCTAAAAGATTTTTCACTATTGTTTAGGTAGGATTTTTAGAGGGTCGTTACCTACATTTTAGCTCATTTAACTAAAATAAAGAGTAATCAACAACCATTATCAGGTTGTAACTAATTGAATTACAGTTCTAATATAGTTTTGCGACTACCCCTCCCGAAGAAAAGACCGCCTCGAAATAATTCGAGACGGCCTCCTTTTATGAGAAATTCGCATCAAAAATGTTTTTGAGACAATTTCTATTGAATTAACCAATTACTATTAGTCGATTTGGCCTTGCTTAAGCATCCATATGTCCTTAGCAAATAAAGCTATGTACTCATCCATAAGAGCCGATATGTGGAATAAGTCTTTCTCTTCTGCAAGTTTTTTGATGGCAACGTTGCTTGCTTGAATAAACTCATAATCTTTTAACACTGCATCGTAGACCTCTTTTGTTAATCTCATTTCAGCAGATGCCTCTTCAATTTGAGTGTATGTAGAAAACTCTTTTAATGAAGCTACGGGACGCATATTATTCATTAACATTGCCTCTGCAACACCGTCTATCTTTATAAGCATAGCATCATATAGTTCTTCTAATTTAACGTGGGTAGCAAAAAAATCTTTACCCTTAACATACCAATGAAAGTTTTGTAACTTGTGGTATTCTACTATCAAATTTGATAGATAAATGTTCATCTCTTTTTCCATAACTGTTTTATTAGTTTTTAAACAAAAAATTATTTAATGCAAAACTACAAATTATTTCCGAATAAAGCAATAGTTATTTGATAGTTTTTTTCAATAAATTAATAAATTATTGTTATGGTTCAACTATTTAATGTAAAAATATTCTTTTGGAAAATTGGAGAAAAATAATTACATTTGCAGACTATTTCTTAGAATATATATAATTATGGCAAAACAATTAAAGGATGTTATATCTCGGGAGGAGAATTATTCGCAATGGTATAACAATATAGTGTTAAAGGCAGGGTTGGCAGAAAATTCTGCGGTAAGAGGTTGTATGGTTATTAAACCATATGGTTATGCTATATGGGAGAAGATGCAAGCTGCTCTTGATAGTATGTTTAAAGCTACAGGGCATGAAAATGCATACTTCCCTCTATTTATACCAAAATCATTCTTTAGTAAGGAGGCGAAACATGTTGATGGTTTTGCTAAAGAGTGTGCGGTTGTAACACATTATCGCCTTATGAATGATCCCGGTGGTAAGGGTGTTGTTGTAGACCCCGAGGCTAAATTAGAGGAGGAATTAATTGTTCGTCCAACTTCGGAGACAATAATATGGAATACATATAAGAATTGGATACAATCATATCGTGATTTACCTATACTATGTAATCAATGGGCTAATGTGGTTCGTTGGGAGATGCGAACGAGGTTATTCCTTCGTACAGCGGAGTTTCTGTGGCAAGAGGGGCATACGGCACATGCTACAAGAGAGGAGGCAATAGCTGAAACATCGCAGATGGTAGAGGTATATCGAACCTTTGCAGAGGAGTTCATGGCTGTTCCTGTAGTAGTGGGGCATAAGAGTGAAAACGAACGTTTCGCAGGAGCTGAAGATACACTATCAATAGAGGCTATGATGCAGGATGGTAAGGCATTACAAGCAGGAACATCACATTTCTTAGGGCAAAATTTTGCTAAGGCTTTCGATGTGCAGTTTGCAAATCAAGATGGAAAGCTTGACTATGTGTGGGCAACATCATGGGGTGTTTCAACAAGGCTTATGGGGGCACTAATAATGGCTCATTCGGATGATAATGGATTGGTTTTACCTCCTAAATTAGCTCCTATTCAGGTTGTTATGGTTCCAATATATAAGGGCGAAGAGCAGCGTTTGGCAGTATCTGCTAAGTTCAATGAAATAGCGATAAAACTTCGCGCAAAAGGAATAAGTGTTAAGGTTGATGATAGAGATAATGTTCGTTCGGGCTTTAAATTTGCCGATTATGAACTTAAAGGGGTACCGGTGCGTTTAGCAATGGGGCCTCGCGACATGGAGAATGGTACCGTTGAGCTTGCACGTCGTGATACATTGACTAAAGAGGTTATACCTGTTGATGGAGTTGAAGAGTATATTGAAAAATTATTGGAAGATATACAAAATGCGCTTTTTAATCGTGCATTCGAGTTTAGAAAAGTTAATACGACGAGGGTAGATAGTTATGATGAGTTTAAAGAGATACTAGAGAGTAAAGGTGGTTTTATACTTGCTCATTGGGATGGTACTTCTGAGACAGAAGAGAAGATAAAGGCAGAGACAAAAGCGACGATAAGGTGTATTCCTATCGATGCACCAGAAGAGAATGGTGTTTGTATGGTTACGGGCAAACCGTCAAATAAAAGGGTTCTTTTTGCCATTGCTTATTAGTACGCGTCATCTATTCAATTATTTATTGCTCGAAGTCAATTGAAAAGGGCAATTCGCAAAACTCTGTTTTGTGAATTGTCCTAAACGAGCGATAGCGA
>CAYIZU010000049.1:0-4383 GCA_964367795.1 uncultured Rikenellaceae bacterium
AACAATGCAACAAACGCACAAGCTAAATATTTAGTTTCAGAATCTCAATTAAAAGCGGTGACAACAAGTTTAGAGCTCACAACTCAACAATACAATCTTGGAATGAAGAATATCATTGAACTACTTACCGAGCAAGATAATTTTAGTGTTGCATCACAAGAGTATATAATTAACAAATATCAATTGCTGCTAAATAAAGCATTATTAGAATATTACAAAACTGATAAAATTAAAATATAGATATATGAAAAAGAGAAAATTAATAATAGCACTGTTAGTGCTAATTGTAAGTGGAGGAGCATTTTGGATTTTTATACCATCAAAAAATCTTGCTAACGGAGCACCAGAGTGGATTACCGCAAAAGTAGCACCACAACAAATTTTACAAAGTATTACTGCTACAGGTACTGTTGAGCCAGTTACACAAGTAGAGGTGGGAACACAAGTTTCAGGGATTCTAACATCTTTATATGTTGATTATAATAGTGTTGTTAAAGAGGGACAGGTGATAGCAGAGCTTGATAAGAGCACCCTTATACTTGACTTTAATAGCAAAAAAAATAATCTATTAGTAGCAGAGAGTAAGTATGAATTTGAACTTGCAAATTATACCAGAATCAAAACCCTCCATACAAGAGAGCTCGTCGCAGATAGCGAATATGAGTCGGCATTATATAGCTACGAATCAGCGAAAAACAATCTGGAGATTGCAAAGAACGATCTAAAACGTTCAGAAACTAATTTAGGATATGCAACAATCTACTCCCCAATAGATGGTGTTGTTTTGTCAAGAAGTGTTGAGGAGGGACAAACAGTTGCATCAAGCTTTAGCACACCAACGCTATTTACAATTGCTGCCGACTTAAAGGATATGCAAGTAATAGCAGATGTCGATGAAGCAGATATAGGAAATGTACAAGAGGGGCAGAAAGCACAATTTTCAGTAGATGCTTTTCCCGGTCATATATTTAATGGAACGGTTATGCAGGTTCGACAAGAGGCTACCATTGAAAGTAATGTCGTTACATATGAGGTTGTTATATCTGCTGCGAATCCAGATTTAAAGCTTAAACCGGGGCTTACAGCTAACATCGAGATATTTGTCCTTGATGTCATGGTTTCAGCTACTGTACCTGCCGCTGCACTATCATTTAATCCTCCGATGCCTCCTAATGCTTCACAAAAAGAGATGGGAGGCGATGGTAAAAAAGTATGGGTTAAGAGAGGAGATAAAATAGAACCACAAAAAATAGAAGCAGGCATAAGTAATGGAATAACAATAGAAGTTAAAGGTGTTAGTGTAGGTACTGAAGTTATTATCGGTGTTAAAGAGAGTAATAGTAAAAGGGCAAAAATGGATAATGTAGCAACAGAAAATCCTTTTATGCCAAAACGACCGGGAGGTAAAAAATAAATAGAAGAATATGAAGAAAAAAGTTATCGACTTAAAAGATATTAAGCGTTTTTTTCAAATTGGAGAGGAGACCGTAAGAGCTTTACGTGGTGTCACATTTTCTATTGAAGAGGGGGAATTTGTTACCATAATGGGAACATCCGGTAGTGGTAAGAGTACGCTACTTAATATCTTAGGTTGTCTTGACATGCCATCATCAGGGGAGTATTACCTTGATGGAGTTTCCGTGGCAGGTATGAGTAAGAATCAACGAGCTACATTACGAAATCAAAAAATTGGTTTTGTTTTTCAAAACTATAATCTATTGGCAAAAACAACCGCGGTTGCTAATGTTGAGTTGCCATTAATGTACTCTAAGGGTATCAATGCTAAGGAGCGAGAAAATCGCGCAATAAAGGCTTTAACAGCTGTTGGATTGGCCGACAGACTTAATCATAAAAGTAATCAAATGAGCGGAGGTCAAATGCAACGTGTGGCAATAGCTCGTGCACTGGTTAATAACCCCGCTGTTATACTTGCCGATGAGGCTACAGGAAACCTTGACACTCGAACATCCTTTGAAATATTAATACTCTTGCAAAAGCTTCATGCAGAGGGTAAAACCATCATATTTGTAACCCACAATCCCGAGATGGCGGAGTTTGCAAGTAGGAATATTGTTTTACGTGATGGAATGATAAAGAGTGATACACGTAATAATAAAATAAGTAGTGCAGCAGAATCATTAGAAGCACTTCCAATTATTGAAGACTAAGATTATGAACATAACAAATCTATCTGCTATCGCGATTAAAGCGTTAGGTAATAATAAGATGAGGGCATTTTTAACAATGCTGGGTATCATCATAGGTGTGGCATCTGTAATTACAATGCTTGCCATCGGTCAAGGCTCTAAGGCGAGCATCAACGCTCAAATATCAGAAATGGGCTCAAATATGATAATGATACAGCCGGGAGAAGATATGCGTGGAGGTGTTATGCGCGACGCCGCTTCTATGCAGACACTTAAAATGGAGGACTATCAAACACTGTTATCGCAAAGCGATATTCTTTCAGCTGTAAGTCCTGTAGTATCTTCTGCTGGGCAGTATATCTTCGGCGCAAATAATTATCCATCGTCTATTACCGGTGTCTCTGGGGACTATTTGGATGTACGACAATTAAAACTATCTTCTGGAACTATGTTTTCAGAGCAAGATATTAAAACCGCTGCAAAAGTATGTGTTATAGGTAAACTATTGTTGATAATCTATTTCCCAATGGAGAAAATCCCGTAGGCAAGATTATACGTTTCAAAAAGATACCTTTCAGAGTCATTGGAGTATTAGATGAAAAGGGATATAACACTATGGGTATGGATCAAGATGATATTGTTTTAGCGCCATACACAACAATTATGAAGCGAGTACTTGCAGTGACTCATTTAAGTCAAATATATGCAAGTGCGGTAGATGAAAAACAAACAGAAACGGCAATAGCGAAGATAACAAACATCCTGCGTTCTAATCACAAATTATCTGATATTGATGATGATGATTTTAATATACGTTCGCAACAGGAGCTTGCATCTATGTTAAATTCAACAAGTAGCTTAATGACAACGCTATTGGCATGTGTTGCAGCCATATCATTGATTGTTGGAGGCATAGGTATTATGAATATAATGTATGTATCGGTCACCGAGCGTACAAAAGAGATAGGTCTTCGTATGTCTGTTGGTGGTCGCGGTATTGACATATTAGCTCAATTCCTAATAGAGGCTATCATAATAAGCATATCTGGAGGTATTATCGGCGTAATATTGGGATGTGGTGCCTCGTTTGCTGTGAAAAATTTTGCTGGCTGGCCTATCGTAATTGAAAGTTGGACTATAGGTCTATCATTTGCCGTGTGTAGCATAACTGGAGTCTTTTTCGGTTGGTATCCGGCGAAGAAGGCAGCCGCATTAAATCCTATTGATGCTATTAGATACGAATAATTTATTAACTTTGCAGTACAGTATGGGTAATTCAAATCAGTTAATTATGAAAATATACAATAAGAAGTATAGAATAATTGCACTTCAGTTTATAGGCTGGAGTGTAATTTTAGGTATCGCTCTTTTCTGGAGTATCAATACGCATAGTGAAACTTTCGACCGTTTTGGAATGATAAGATTTTTCATCTCTATCTTACCTCTAATATTGATATATATTGTAAATTATATTTTAATTATTCCTAACTATCTATTTAAAGGAAAACGATTAGGTTTTTTGATAGCTAATAGTTTTATTTTGTCGCTTTTATTAATTCTGTCATACCATATTCACGAGGGGACAATACTCGGTTATCTAAGACCCAAGCATATAAATCATAGAGAAAAATTAGGTGTCATATTCTTAGCACGTGATTTAATTAATTACGTACTTATGATTGGCCTTGTAACAGCCGTACGACTTGTAGGAAGATTACAGCAAAGTGAAGAGGCACTACGCGAAGCTGAAAATGCCAAAATAAAGGCTGAGTTAATCAATCTGAAGAGTCAAATTAATCCACACTTCCTACTTAATACGCTAAATAATATCTACTCTTTAACAGTGGTAGACACTGAAAAAGCTCAAAAAGCTATTAAAGAGCTAAGTCGACTTTTACAATATGTTCTTTACGATAATCATAGCGATAAAGTACTATTAACTAATGAGATTGAATTCTTAAATAATTATATTGAACTAATGAGAATAAGGCTCAATTCAAGAGTTAAACTTTCTGTCAAATTTTCGGTTGAGCAACATTCAGCCACACAGATAGCACCACTAATTTTTATCTCTCTAATTGAAAATGCATTTAAGCATGGAGTAAGTGCCGAAATGGATAGTTATATTGAAATAGAACTTAATGATAAGAATATATCAAACGAGGTTGTTTTAAAAATTTGCAATAGTAATAATGCAAAGAATGAAAGCGACAAGAGTGGGCATGGTATTGGATTA
>CAYIZU010000049.1:4393-8376 GCA_964367795.1 uncultured Rikenellaceae bacterium
GGTACGTCGCAGGTTAGATTTACAATACAAAAATGCATATGACTGGAAAATAGAGCAAGATGAACGAACATATTGTAGTATTTTAACATTAAAAACTATTCAGCCATGATATTAAAATGCATAATCATTGATGATGAGCCATTAGCAGCTATACTCCTCGAAGGATATGCTAAGAAGACTCCAAGCATAGAGCTGATAGCAACTTTTCCAAGTGCTGTTGAGGCAATACATAGCGATAAATTATCCGATGCCGACTTAATTTTTTTAGATATTCAGATGCCAACTCTTAATGGTTTAGAGTTTAGTCGTATGGTGAATGCGAAAAGTCGTATTATCTTTACTACTGCTTTTAAAGAATACGCCTTAGAGGGTTATAAGGTCAATGCCATAGATTACTTAGTTAAACCTATTTCATATAGTGATTTTTTGGCATCAGTACAGAAAGCTATAGAGTGGTTTGAGCTCAAGGGGCGCGCAGAAGCCTGTAAAGAACCAACAATAAAAGAGGATGATTATATTTATGTAAAATCCGACTACAAGCTTTTTCGCATCGACCTAAATAAGTTATTATATGTTGAAGGTTTAAAAGATTACGTTAAATTTCATATTGAAGGGGAGGAAAAATCGATACTTTCGCTAATGAATATTAAGCGTGCAGAAGAGTTACTCCCTAAACGATATTTTCTTCGAGTACATCGTTCTTTTATTGTGCGGAGAGATAAGATAAGGATTATAGAACGCGGTAGAATACTCTTTGGGAAAGAGGCAATACCTATAGGAGATGCATACAAAGAGATATTGCAAAAATATCTTGATACGAAATAAGGGCACTCTCAAAATTATTTGAAATACAGCTTCAAAATAGTTTCGAGAATTGCCCTAATCAAAAATATGAAATATTTCTTAATGTTTAAAGTGCCTAAGTGATGTTAATATCATTGTTAGCTCTTTTTCATTACAAAGGTCAATAGATAGTTTATCATTTATAGAACCACCAGGTTGTATAAATGCCTTAATACCTGCCTCTGCTGCTATCTCTACACAGTCGGCAAAAGGGAAGAAGGCATCAGATGCCAATACAGCACCTTCCAGTGAATGTTCAAAAGATTTTGCCTTTTCAATAGCCTGTCTAAGGGCATCAACGCGAGATGTTTGACCTATACCGCTGGCGATAAGCATACCATCCTTTGCAAGAACAATAGCATTGCTTTTCGAGTGTTTTACTATCTTATTAGCAAATATTAAATCCTCAATCTGTTCGTTAGTCGCCGCTTTAACTGTTGCAGTTACCATCTCACTGTCAATACCTCCAACTTTAGCATCGCGCTCTTGAACAAGGACACCACCAAGTATCGAGCGGAACTGTTTATCCGATAAAGCGTATGGGTTTAGATGTAATATTATCCTATTTTTTTTACTGCGAAGTATGGTTAGGGCATCATCAGTGAATGCAGGAGCAAGTATAACCTCAAAGAATAGCTTATTTATCTCTTCTGCTGCATCGATATCAATCTCTCTATTTGCTATTAACACACCTCCAAAAGCCGATATTGGATCTCCTGCCAGAGCATCAATCCATGCCTGCTTAATAGTGCCGCGACTTGCCAAACCACATGCATTATTATGCTTAAGAATTGCAAAAGAAGGGGCAGAGAATTCAGATATCAGATTTATCGCCGCCTCTATATCAAGCATATTATTGTATGATATATCCTTTCCATTGAGCTTAACAAATAATCTATCTAAGTTGCCATAGAACGTTGCATTTTGATGAGGATTCTCACCATACCTAAGAGATGTTCCTCCATTATAGCTAAGACGGAAAGAAGGTAAATCTTCACTGCGGTTGAAATAATTAAAAATATTTGAATCATAATTCGAACTTACTGCAAATGCCTTAGCTGCAAAGGATAGCCTATTCACTATTGTCGTTGAGCACTCTTGTGATCTTAATAAATCAATTAGTTCTCCATACTGCTCACGAGAAGATACAATAACAACATCCTTATAATTTTTAGCAGCACCTCTTATCAGTGATATACCACCTATATCTATCTTCTCGATAATAGCCGAGTGCTCCGCTCCGCTTGCTACCGTCTCTTCGAAAGGGTATAGATCAACAATTACTAAGTCAATTTCAGGTATCTCGTACTGTTCAAGTTGCCTCTCATCATTATCATTATCACGACGAGCTAATATTCCTCCAAATACCTTTGGGTGAAGGGTCTTAACCCTGCCGCCAAGTATTGATGGGTATGATGTTAAATCCTCTACAGCCGTAGCCTCGAATCCCAATTGTTTGATGAAATCAAGTGTTCCTCCTGTTGAGTACATTTTGACATCATTCGATGCTAAAATTTTTATTATCTCATCTAACCCATCCTTATAAAAGACAGATATGAGAGCACTCTTAATCTTTTTCATAATATATTATTTAAGTTTAATTAAAATATCATATCCTCCTCCGAAGAGTATAACGTATCGAAATCATCTTGTGAAGGCATAGGCGGTAGATTGTTATTCTCTATTGTAGTGCTACGACCTTCTAAGCGAAACGCTTTTACATCAGTATACCATTTACCATTGAACTCTCTACTTTCCAAATCTACTGACATTGATACTATCTCGCCAATTTTCATGTTTTTTAAAACCTCAACTTTATCACCCCAAACAGTTATACACACCTTTTTAGGGTAGTCAGTAAGTGTTTCAACAATAAGATTTTGTTTTTTCCATGTTCCTTTTGCGGTCGAGCCACTTTGTAGCTCTAAAATAGATATTAATCTGCCTTCTAATTCCATATTGTTCATTTTTTAAGTTCTTTTGAACCACAAATATAGTAAATAAAAATCAAAATTATTATAGCAGTAGGAAAAAATAAAAAAAAATATCTATATTTGCTAATCTTAACACGGTAATAATTATGAATAGTTTTGGAAATAAATTTAGGATTACAATATTCGGAGAGTCTCATGGTGAGATGATTGGCGTTGTCCTTGATGGCATACCTTGTGGTATTGAATTATCAGAGAACGATTTTTCGAATGACCTCTTGCGTCGCAAAAGTGGAGCTTTGGGTACCACTTCACGAACAGAAGAGGATACTCCCAAAATAGTATCAGGGTTGTATAATGGTTATACAACAGGTGCTCCCTTAACAATTATTTTTGATAATAGTGATTGTCGCTCTGACGACTACTCGCCCATAATAAACACCCCTCGACCATCACATGCGGATTATGTTGCTGCTGTTAAGTATAAAGGATTTAATGACCCACGTGGTGGTGGGCATTTTTCGGGGAGGTTAACACTTCCACTTGTTGCTGCCGGTGTAGTGGCAAAGAGAATAGTGGAAGATGTGAATTTTAATGCTAATTTAATAGAGATAGGTGGTGAACAATTTCCCAATAATGATATTATTAATAAAGCTATTTCTTATGGTGATTCAGTTGGTGGTATTATAGAGTGTCGATGTGATGGGGTTCCCGTTGGTTGTGGAGAGCCTTTCTTTGACTCTTTCGAATCACTTCTTTCTCATCTAATATTTTCTATTCCCGGTGTTCGTGGTATTGAGTTTGGTGATGGTTTTCGCTCTGCGCGCATGTTTGGTTCTGAGCATAATGATTGTTATATTGATGGTAATGGAAGAACTGCAAAAAATGGAGCTGGGGGCGTTAATGGAGGGATTACTAATGGTAATCAGATAGTTTTTAGAGTTGCCATTAAGCCAACTTCTACAATAGCATCATCGCAGGATACTTTTAATAAGAAGTCAGGGAATGTAGAGCCCACCACCTATAAAGGGCGTCACGATGTATGTTTTGCTCTTAGGGTACCTGTTGTTATAGAGGCATGTGCCGCAATAGTTTTATGTAACTTTATAGATTTTTAAATATGAAAAGAGTTTTTGCTATTATGATTATGCTTTTAATCATGAATTCAGTCAATGCTTCGGAGGCTGATACTTTAAGTATATCAACACC
>CAYIZU010000049.1:8386-11642 GCA_964367795.1 uncultured Rikenellaceae bacterium
CTTGGTGGAGGCTTTGGAAGCGTTATCCCAACAAATAATTTTGTTAGTGGAGAAAATAAGACGCAGTATAGTTTACTATCTTTTAAATATGCCTTTACATCGGTTGGTGATAAATGGAAGGAGATAGTTTATGGATTACCATATTTTGGAATTGGTGTGTCGCAGGCTTTTTATGGTAGAAATGAAGATTTAGGGACCCCTATATCACTTTATTTTCTTCAAGGGGCAATTTTAAAAACAATATCATCTCGCTTAGCCTTAAACTATGAGTTTAATCTTGGTTTCTCCAATGGTTGGAAACCTTATGACCCATTTACAAATCCAAAAAATGTAGCTATTGGTTCAGTTATGAATGTACATGTTGCTGCCGGTTTATATCTAAAATGGTATATGTCTAAAAGATTTGATTTGCATGTTGGAGCTTCCGTAACGCATTTTTCAAATGGAACAAGTCGTCAACCAAATAGTGGGATAAATAAGGTTGTATCATATGTTATATACAGATAGACAGTTTAAGGTATATGGACTTAACTACTTTCTTATGAGAGCTCCTAATTATAGGTACCGTTATGGCTTTGGTATTGAATACCTATATGATGAGAGTAGGGGAGCGAAAGTATATAATAAGCTACATCCCGATAATGGACGATATTATACTGTTACGGAGTTGGGAAGTTTTAGTGATAAGTCATCTATTGGTTTATCGGTGCGAGGAGAGTTGAGACTACCAATATATACCATTTTTGCAGATATTGGCACAACGATAATAAATAGGGATAAAGATAAGCCATTCTTATATCAGGCAGTAGGAGTAAAGGTATATCTTTCCGAGAATATATTTGGTACATTTGGTATTAAGGCTGTTAATTTTGGTCAGGCACAATTTTTATATTGGAGTTTGGGGTATACCCTTAACTCCGAACGTAAAAATTGGCGGAATAGGGGATAGGTTGACTGATTTGCAGAATTCATATTTTTTGATGACTATGTCCTAAGGCGTGTCATCTTTATCAGGAGTCAGGTCTGCTAAATCCTCACTTGCCAAGTAGTGAATATTTGTTGACGTGGTTACGCGAGGTACCCGTGAACAGTTTTATTAAAAAGTAAATCGAAAGAAAATGAGAATTTTTGTTAAAAGATTATTAAAGGTTGTTGTTGTTTTGGTTGGTGTTATGGCACTTGTTGCTATATCTGCGCTCCTTTATCTTCAACACCCTAAATTTGGAGGAGATATTGAAGAGGGAAGCGAGAGGGCGTTGCGCATAGAAAAATCGGTAAATCAGAAAGATGGATATTTTCACAATATGGAACCTGATCCTGCACCAACAAGAAAAGAGGACCCGATTAGTCGCATAATGAATTTCTACGACTTGATATTTGTGCGCAGTAAGACAACACACCCAAAGAGGGTTATACCTTCGGTGAAAACCGATATTTTGGCACTGAATAAAGAACAGGAGCTTATTATCTGGCTTGGTCACTCGACATTTTATATTCAAACCGAGGGTAGAAGAATAGTCACCGACCCTGTCTTTGGTGCTGCCGACCCTCTTGGTTCACTTAATACGCCATTTGAAAGTACCGAATCATATAGTGTTAAGGATATTCCCGCGCTTGATTATGTTATTATTACTCACGACCATTGGGATCATTTAGAGTATGAGACAATCAAGGTTTTGAAGGATAGAACAGATAAATTTGTCTGCCCTCTTGGCGTGGGAGCTCACCTTGAACGTTGGGGCGTTGAGAGCGATAATATTATCGAGCTTGACTGGTATGAGCAGAGTGAGTTGGATGGCGAGCTAGTTATCACGGCTCTTCCTGCTCGACATTATTCCGGGCGATTACTCGAAAAAAATAGAACTTTGTGGTGCGGATATATGCTAAGTAGTGATGATTATAACCTTTATATAAGTGGTGATAGTGGCTATGGTGAGCATATTGCTCAGATTGCCGAACGTTTCCCCGATATTGACTTTGCGATTATGGAAAATGGGCAGTATAATATGTTGTGGCGACATATCCATTTTATCCCAGAGGATTTGCTAAAAGCGATGAAAGAACTAAATCCGAAGAGTTTCGTCTCTTCGCACCATTCAAAATATGCTTTGGCTCATCATGTATGGAACGATCCACACAACACTATCTATGAGGCATCGCTTAAAGACTCTACTATTAACCTGCTATACCCAAAGATTGGCGAGTTACTGAAGCATAAAGAGAATGGTTGGAGTGGAGAGCCATGGTGGAAGTAATGTGCAAAGGGATAATAAATGTAGCAGTAATAGCTATTTGTCTATTTAGCGTCGCGTGCTCAATTAGAGGAAATGGCGAGCTACAAGAGAGAGTTGAACAAATAGTGAAAGAGAAAAATTTTACTATCGGCGTAGCTGTATTTAACGAAAGTGGCGAGGTGTTGGTTAGCATTAACAATGACCAACGATTTCCAATGCAGAGTGTTTATAAACTTCCTATTGCAATGGCATATCTTAACGGCGATAACATCGATTACTTTGCTGACTCAGTTACAATATCAAAAATCGACCTCTTACCAGATACTTGGAGTCCATTTAGAGAGGCTTACCCTAATGGTACAACAGTATCAGCGATAGAGTTCGTAGAGTATGTTGTTGCGAAGAGTGACAATAATCTTTGCGATGTGATGATTGACTTAGCTGGTGGTATTGATAGCATTAAATCCTACATAAAAGAGATAGGCGTGAATAGCATCGCTGTGCAAAATTACGAACGAGATATTCAATCATCGTGGGATGTGCAGTTTGAGAACTATGCAACTCCAGATGCAGTGGTTGAGTTATTAAAACACCTTTGGAATGATAAGTTATTAGGCTCACAATCGAGTAAGTTGTTGTGGCAAATTATGCGCAATACCAAAACAGGTAGCGCAAGAGACCTCTTATCTAAGGGTGTTGATATAGGTTATAAAACGGGGTTTTCAGGGAAGTCTAACGAAGGTGTAACCGCTGCAAATAACTGTGTAGGAATTGTTGATAACGATGGTAAGGAGGATATTTTCTTTGCAATATTTATAACTGATTCAAGCGAAGATGAAAAGATTAATTACTCAACTATTTCGCAGATTATAAAAGCTATCCAGTAGCTGGAGGGCGAAATAAATTATAATTGAGTGATTCGCTAAACTCTGCGTTGTGAATCACTCACAATCCAGGGGAATTCGCCAAACTATATTAGAACTGTAATTCAATTAGTTACAACCTGATAATAGTTGTTGATT
>CAYIZU010000050.1:0-1125 GCA_964367795.1 uncultured Rikenellaceae bacterium
CTACCCATGGTGCTTGGCAAGACGATACAGAATCAAAACTTTGTGCTTGACCTTGCTAAGATGCCGCATGTACTGGTTGCAGGGGCAACAGGGCAAGGTAAATCTGTGGGGCTCAATGCTATTATTACATCCTTACTGTATAAGAAGCATCCTTCGGAGTTAAAGCTTGTTATGATAGATCCTAAAAAGGTTGAACTTTCACTATATGCCCTTTTAGAAAATCACTTCCTTGCTAAGATGGAAGATGAACCAGAATCTATAATAACAGACACACAAAGGGTTATATATACTCTTAACTCTCTATGTATGGAGATGGATGAAAGGTATGAACTGCTTAAAACAGCAAGAGTTAAGAATATTAAGGAGTATAATACCAAATTTAAAAATCGCAGACTTAATCCTAATAAGGGGCATAAATTCATGCCATATATCGTGGTTGTTATAGATGAGTTTGCAGATTTAATAATGACAGCAGGTAAGGAGATAGAGACACCTATTGCGCGTATAGCGCAGTTAGCACGTGCTGTAGGTATTCACCTTATCATTGCAACGCAGCGACCAGCAGCGAATGTTATCACGGGAGTTATAAAAGCCAACTTCCCTGCTCGAATAGCATTTAGGGTTATGACATCTATTGACTCGAAGATTATCCTTGACTCAACGGGAGCTAATCAACTTATTGGTCGAGGTGATATGCTTGTCTCTGTAGGAGGTGAGGTGACACGCGTGCAGTGTGCTTTTGTCGACACTCCAGAGATAGAGCGTATTGCGGAGTATATAGGAAATCAAGTAGGATTTGGCTCGCCAATGATACTTCCTGAATATGTTCCTGAGAGGAGTGAGAGAGATGAAGATAGTAGTGCCGTTTTATCTAAACGAGATGGGCTTTTTGATGAGATAGCGAGATATGTAGTTACTAATCAGCAAGGCTCGGCTTCCACTATACAGCGTAACTTTTCTATTGGATTTAATCGTGCAGGTCGTATAATGGACCAGTTGGAGAAGGCAGGTATTGTGGGGAAACAGCAGGGTAGTAAGCCACGAGAGGTACGCATTAGCGATTTAAGTTCATTAGAACTATTGTTATATGATTTAGAAAATAACCGTTTTAATGTAGATTAATAT
>CAYIZU010000050.1:1135-8418 GCA_964367795.1 uncultured Rikenellaceae bacterium
AGGTGGTTTGCTTGTTTTTTATTATTGATTATAACAACTTTCTCATTTGCCAATGAGATAAATGAGGAGTCACATCTTTTGCGTTTTGTTAGGAAAGTTTCAAACGCGGATGATTTCTCTTTTAAATATAAGACGGTAGGTTCAGAAGGTGTTATATCAATAGGTAAAACGGGTGTTTATATATCGCAGAATAATAAATTAGAGATTTTTGAGAATAACGAGGTTCGTTATATATATAATAAGCGTCGCAATAAGTTGGATATTGAGAGTGTGACGGAAGGTGATGATAGTGTGAGTGATATTTTTTTGTGGATAGCAGAGAATATTAATTATATTGTAAAAGTTGAGGCTGTTGAGCGAGATGGTCTATATAGGTATAGACTTGAGGAGAGAGTTAAGAGACGTAAGCGTAGCTTCGTTTCGGAGGTGATAGATGTTTTCTTTAATAAAGACGGTGATATTGTTAAACTGTCTTATATGAGCAGGGAGATGAAGAGGATTGTGATAAATATTTCAGATTTTAAGGTTAATGATAAATCAACACTTGAATATTTTACTTTTAATCCAAAGGTTAGGAAAGATATGGATATAACTGATTATAGAAAATAATAGAAAAATAAAACAAGAGGCTTATGAAACCAATTACTACTAAGGATAAGGCATTAATTTGTTTTGCAGTGGATATGTCATGTTCATTACACGAAAAGATTATTTATGACGGAAAATTACTTCCAAAGAGTGAGGTAGTTTCGCAAATAGTTAATTTGTCGGTTACTGAATATATTAACTTCTGCAATAGAGGAGGAGAGTATAAAGATTATTTCGATATTATGATATTTGGCTATTATGGCACAAATGTTATCTCTCTCTTAGAAGGCTTGACTCCAAGTAATAGGAATTATGCTACCATTTGCGAACTTGTAAATTCTAAAACAGAGAAGGTGAACTATGGAGGTACGGTTTTGATTAATGGTGCTGATAGTACCTATAATCGTGTAGCGTACAATTTAGTAAAGATATCGCCAAGTGATGCAACTCCAATGTATGGTGCCCTAAGAGCTATTAAGTTAGATATTGAGAAATGGATTAAAGAGCGTAAAAATTCATATTCAATGATTTTAGCAACAAATATTTCAGACGGCGATGCTACAGATGCAAATAGTTGTGAACTGTTAAAAACATCTAATGATATAAAACAAATAAGCAAGAATCTGATATTTTCAAATATTCATATAGGTAAAAATGATAGTAATGATAATAAGTCGGTAATATTCCCTTCGTCAATAGATAAGGTTAAAGGGCGTGGTAATGCTGAATTAATGTTTGAAATGTCGAGTGAATTATCTCCTGAGATGAGTGATATTATTTGCCGTTCACTTAATATACACTATGATGGTGAGACACCTCTTCGTGCTATGTCATACAATGCATCGCTTGACAGATTAGCAACTATTCTTCAGATAGGTACATTAACTATTGACCAAATAATATAAGTATTATGATAAAGTTATCAATCTCATCTATGTGGGATGCTCTTTGTCATAGTACAGAGAGGTTCGCCACTTTAAAAAAAATAGAAGTTGGCAGTAATAGTGATATATTATGGGCGGATGATTATAGTGTTGTGTTTATTGTTAAAGTTGATGGTAAGGAGCGATTAATAAAGATATTTAACAATGAAAATGGAGAGCGAGCACAAAAGATTCTATCCACTTTCAGAGTTCTACAGCATCCTAATTTTGCATTTGTTGAGAAAGGTGAGTATTATCCCGAGGAGTTAACAATATTATTCCCCGATAATGGTTCGCAAACAAGTGTTGGGGTCATGTTACTTGATATTCCATCACCAGATATTTTTAATTTTATATCTATTTGTGATAACGGTGCACATAATATACTTAGCGGATTTATTCACACTGTTTCTGTTATATTGAGATATGGTGCTCTTTTTGATTTATTGAATGTTAATGACTTTAGGTGTAGTGATGAAGGAGACGTTACACTTTCGCCGGTATCTAACTATATGTTATCAAATAATTCGCTGGGTAATAATATTGAAAGCCAAGCATTTATTAATTTCATAGTTGGAGCCACTTTACGTGTTGCTATTGAGTGTTTCGAGGCGGATAGCGGTGAAGTAAAGATTGAATACTCTAAGGTGGGGGATAAATTTGATGTCAGGCTTCCTGAAAGATATATAAATGATAATTATGTTGCATGGCTTAATGAGATGGCTGATATTGCCGAGAATGAGTGTGAACGCGACTGTTCGGAGCTACGAAAAGTTATTGGCTCAACAGATGTGCTACAGGTTATTTCAGCTCTTCAGCATTTCTGTGATGTTCAAATCCCGTATAAAGAGCCTCGTTTATTTAAATATTTAGAGATTATTGGTACATATTCTGAAAATCGTGTATCTGTTAGAGATAATCGAACTGGTCTGTTTGGCTATGTAGATTTCAATATGAAAAAGGTAATTGATTGTATCTTCAACGAAGTAACTGATTTTGTTGAAGAGGTTGCTGTATGTGCAAAAGGTGATGATTACGGTGCTATTAATAGAAATGGAGAAATAATTATCCCATTTGAATATAGCTCTCTCGAATGGGATGTGAAAGAGGGGCGCTTCATATGTGTAAAAGATGGTAATGAATTTTATATTAATAGATACGAGTAATGGAAAAGATATTAGATATAGTGACCAGATGTCGCTCTGTGCGTCGTTTTGATGAGAGTAGAGTTGTGGCTATTGGGCAGTTAAGATATATGGTAGAGGTTGGACGTTTAACAGCCTCTACACGTAACCGTCAACCTCTTAAATATATTACAGTAACTAATCCTGAATTGTGTGATAAACTGTTAGATGCCACAGGGTGGGCAAACTCTCTGCCTGATGGTAAGCCCACTTTGGGGGAGAGGCCAACTGGATACGTTATTATTTTGAATGATAATAAAATAGTTAATAACTCTTTGTGGGATCAGGGTATTGTATCTTATGCCATGATGATGGCTGCAACCGAGTTGGGCTTAGGTGGAACTATCATTGCAACGATATATCGTGATAAAATGCCTGAACTTAATATTCCAGATGGTTTAGAGCCTGCTCTTATATTGGGTGTGGGGTATCCTAAGGAGAATATTGAGATTGTCGAGGTTAATAACGACGAAACAAAATATTACCGCGACGAAAACCGTACACATTATGTCCCTAAACGCTCAATGGAGGAAATATTAATTAGGGAGATAGAGTAATGGATATTAATATTCATATGTCGTGGGGTAGATGCCTTGAAGAGGAGTTTCAAAAGAGTTATTTTAAAGAGTTAGCTGACTATCTTGATAGTGAATACTCTACAAAGAGTATTTTTCCTCCTAAAAATGATGTTTTTAATGCTTTTAACCTGACTCCTCTTGATAATGTTAAAGTTGTTATACTGGGTCAAGATCCATATCATCAGCCTAACCAAGCACATGGTTTGAGTTTCTCTGTTAATGATGGTGTAAAGATACCCCCATCGCTTAAAAATATATTCAAAGAGTTACATAGCGATATTGGAGTAGAGATTCCCTCAAGTGGTTCGCTCGTTAGATGGGCACAGCAGGGTGTTTTACTATTAAATGCAACTCTCACGGTAGAGGCTTCACGTGCAGGAGCGCATCAAAAAAAAGGTTGGGAAATTTTTACAGACAGGGTCATTAGTGTTATTAATGAGCATTGTAAAGGTATTGTTTTCATGCTTTGGGGGAGTTATGCGCATAAGAAAGGTGATATAATAGATGAAAATAGACACTTGGTTTTAAGGTCGGTGCACCCTTCGCCTTTATCTGCGTATGGAGGTTTTTTTGGCTGTAAACATTTCAGTAAATGTAATGATTTCCTCACTTCAGAGGGAAAAAAGCCTATAAATTGGTAAATTATGAAGAGTATTCCAAAAAGAGTAGCAGGTCCATGTAGTGCCGAGAGTCGTGAGCAGGTTATTGCGACTGCTGAACGTTTGCTTGCTTGCGGCGAAGTGGATTGTTTTCGTGCAGGCGTATGGAAACCACGCACTCGCCCCAATTCATTCTCTGGTGTTGGAGAAAAGGCGTTAGAGTGGCTATCAGAGGTGAAAGAACGTACAGCACTTCCTGTGATATGTGAAGTTGCCACTCCAGAGCATGTTGATAAGGTTTTGGAGTATGGTATTGATGGCGTTTGGATAGGCGCACGCACCACTGTTAACCCTTTTTATGTTCAAGATATAGCGAATAGGTTGGCTGGACATAATCTCCTTGTTATGATAAAGAATCCCGTGTCGTATGACATGCAGTTATGGGCAGGTGCTTTTGAAAGATTTCTCAATGTAGGGGTGACGCGTTTAGCAGCTATTCATAGGGGGTACACTCATGATACCGGTTCTATATTCAGAAATAATCCAATGTGGGGTAGTGTTATTGAATTTAGAACAATGTTTCCTGATATACCTATCTTATGTGATCCGAGTCACATAGCAGGCAAACAAGGGTTAGTGCAGGCCGTAGCGCAGAAAGCTATTGATTTGGATATGCATGGATTAATGGTGGAGGTACATTCTGAGCCTAATAGTGCTTTGAGTGATAGAGAACAGCAACTTACTCCTGAAACGTATAGTGATATGATAAGAAATCTGCGTATCAGTAATGAGGTCCCAACAAAAGGGGAGCAAGTTAATCAGTTGACTCTATTTCGCCGCGAGGTTGATATTATAGATGATGAATTGATAAAATTATTATCGCGTAGGATGTCATTATCTAGAGATATTGGTGAGTATAAGCGTCGCAATAATATAACTATATTACAGATAAGTCGCTGGGAGCAGATGTTAAACGACCGTTTAGCTAAAGGAGTAGCTTTAAACCTTGATGCAAATTTGGTTAGGGATATTTTAGAGCTACTACATAAGGCATCTGTTGAGATGCAGAGTGAGGATAATTTGTAAAATTCCAATATTTATATTACCTTTGTCTTTTTGAGGGTGATTAATTAATTATAGAATAACATGTCGCAACAAGCAGAGAGTACGAGGCAACTGAAAATTGCTAAGATGATACAGCAGGATATTAGTGATATTTTTCAAAAAGAGGGTGGTGTCTTGATACAAGGAACATTAGTTTCTGTAACACGTGTGCGAATCTCTCCCGATTTGGGATATGCTAAAATATATATCAGTGTCTTTCCGTTTAATAAGAGTGAAGAGATACTCGAAAGGATAAATCAAAAATTATCATCGGTACGTCTATGGCTTGGTAGGCGCACTGGTAAGCAGTTACGAATAGTTCCTGAATTGTCTTTCTTTATTGACGATTCACTGGAGTATGTGGCAAATATTGATAAACTACTTAACGAATCGGAATAGAGGTAGGGTATGGTTAGTCGTAAGGTGATATATAGAGTTGCGTATAGATATTTTGTGTCGAAAAAATCGCACTCTGTGATTAATCTTATTTCGTGGGTAACAGTAGCAGCTATTGCTACGCCAGTGGCGGCAATGATAATCTTACTATCTGTTCATAATGGCTTTGAAGAGCTTATCTCAAAGTTGTGGGGTGGCTATGGTGCCCCTCTCATTGTTGAGAGAAGAGATGGCGGAGTTATTGTTGAGAAGAGTTTTCCGGTGGATGCCTTGCAGAATATTGAGGGGGTGGCTGGCGTTAGTGGATACACTGATAATGAGTTTCTCTTAAGGTATAAGGGTCGTCAGGTTGCTGTTCGGGCTCTTGGGGTTGATTCAATATATATATCTGCAACAAATCTACATAAGGCTATATCTCATGGTAGGGGGAGCGTGAGTGAAGGTCCGGTTGTTGGTATTGGTATTGCATACACTTTGGGATTACGAGTTAATTTAAGTGAACCATTTAATATCATAGCACCGCAGAGTGAAGGGTTTAGACTCTTTTCTGAAGGATATTATCGTGAGAGCAGTGTGGCGTTGAACGGTGTTTTTACTATTGATGCGAGTAGAGATAGTGAACTGATATTTTTAGATAAGAGGGATGTTTTTACTTTGACGGGTTGTGATGGAGAGGTTGCTGCTATGGCCGTATCACTTGGAAACGAAGCGGATATAGAGCGAGTGCGAGATGAAATCTCCAATGCGATAACCAATGAGTATATTGTGAAAAATCTTCTGGAGCAGAATGAGTTGGAATATCGTATGGTTCAGTCTGAGAAACTTGCGATATATATGATTATTATGCTTATCACAATTGTTGCATCACTGACAATAGTTGGTACTATGTTGATGCTAATAATGGAGAAGAGAGGTAGTAGTCGTAACCTATTTATTTTAGGTTTCTCAAATGAGGATATAAGAGGTGTGTTTTTCGCCTTGGGAGGGTTGCTTTCATCAGTTGGTGTTGCAATAGGAAGCATTATAGGAATTGGTGTTGTTATTGCGCAGCAGTTGTTTAGTTTTGTCCCCTTATACGGTGGGGGGTTACTTGTTGATAGCTATCCTGTGCTTTTACTTGGTGGTGATGTTGTTTTGGTGATATTGTCGGTGATGGCGGTAGCACTGATTTTGGTTTTTTTAAGTTGTAGGTTTGCCTTTAAAGGTAAAAGAATGATATGAGAAAATTTTTAGTAATAATAGCGATATTTTTGACTGTGTCGTGTGGAGATAAGCGTACATATATTCCTGATGATGAGTTAGGTGATATAATAATGCGTAGTGTTGTGGCGGATATGTTTAATAAAAACACGCGTCACGTGCCACGTCATAGGGATTCAATAAGTATATTTCTTCCAATACTCGACGAATATGGATATACGTATGATGATGTAAACTATACCATTGAACGCATGGTTAAGCGTAAATCTAATGTCTTCGATCAGTTAATGGTAAAAGTTGTTGAGGATATAAAGCTACTACGTGCCAAATATGAGTATGAGAGTGATATGGGGCGTAATTGGAGAGCTCGCGTTAAGAGGGAGGTCATTGATACATTATATTTTTCGCCTGATACAATTCATATAACAAATTTAGAGGAGTTACGTAAACAAAACTATCGTTTTCCTCTCAATAGTGGTGGTGATATTATTCTATCCTTCAACTACCAAGTAATGCCACAAGATTCCAATATGTCGCGCTACGTGTTATATAATTATCGAGATAGTATAACTAAGAAAATTTTCTATGGCGGTAACTACTGGTTAGGTAAGAGTAGCAAGATGTCTAAATTCAAACGTGAAATAAAATTACGTAATACCCAAACTCGTAATCAGTTCGAGTTACAACTTTTATCATACACCTCTTCTCGTG
>CAYIZU010000050.1:8452-11578 GCA_964367795.1 uncultured Rikenellaceae bacterium
TTTTCCGCCCTGATTATAGTGTTGGAGATAAAATATTACGAGATAGATTAGCTCCGCAGATACCAATGCTTTGGGATGTTGATTATATCAGTGCAAGAGATAAGGACTTTATTGTACCATTCGATACAATATATGGAGCTGGTAATATCAATACAGTTGATTCGGTAATGTTCTATAAGGCGTTGCTAAAACAAAAGCCAAAGCCAAAGCCAAAGCCAAAAACTAATTCAAAAAATAAAAATATTAAGAAAAAATAGATATGGAAAAAAATAGAAAGATAAGCGCAACATTAACTGCACTTCCAGATGGGTTAATAAAAGATTGTATTATTGAGGTTAATACAAATGGTGAGATTATATCCATAGAGCGCGAGGTGAGCGATTTAGATAGTAGAGCCGGTGTTGAGAGGTATAATGGATTGCTTCTTCCGGGGATGGTTAATTGTCATTGCCATTTAGAATACTCTTATGTTAAAGGTATGATTTCACGTAATGGAGGTCTCCCAAAGTTTATAGAAACTATAATTGATATTAAGTTTAATCGCCCAATAGAGGAGGATTTTAAGTTTGAGATGGCGGTAGCAGCTGATAAGGCTATGTTTGAAAATGGTATTCAGGCTGTTGGAGATCATTCGAATTATGAATATCCAACACCAATAAAGAGTGCAAGTCCGATATACTACCATAGCTTTTTGGAGATGCTTGAAGAGGAAGGAGTGCCTGCTGTTGATAGTTTTAAAGTGGGTGTTGAAAGGATAGGTTTACAAAAGAGTGCAGGTGTTGTTTCAACTGTATCACCTCATGCAACATATACTTTGAATGATGAATTTATAAATATGATAGGTTCGGAGGATAATAAAGGAATATTATCTATTCACTTCAAAGAGTCGGTGGTTCTTGGAGGCGAAGATGAGCGCCCACGTGTATTTAATGCAATTAGCCCGAATAGAGATGGATTACTGCTTATACACTCAATATATGCTTCAAGCGATGATATTGACGCCGCTGTTGAGCGCTATGGTGATAAGGTAACAGTTGTTCCATGTCCACTATCTAATATCTATATTGAAGAGCGTTTGCCAGATTTGGATATGTTTAGGAATAAAGGAATTCGTATTGCTCTTGGAACAGATGGTTTAAGTTCTAATGATATTCTTTCTATTTTAGAAGAGATAAAGTGTGTGTCTAAGAACTATCCTAATTATCCATTGATTGATATAATCAATTGGGCAACTATTAATGGTGCTATTGCGTTAGGTATAAGTGATTGGGCTGGAAGTATAGAGGTTGGAAAACGTCCGGGATTGGTTCTCGCCGAAGGAGTTGATTTCGCAAATGAGAAACTAACTGATGATGCAACCCCTAAGCGTTTAGTATAATTTTAATGTGGCAACGATGCTTTTTGATGATATAATATTTGGTCCTATTAAGAGTCGTAGGCTTGGTGTGTCGTTAGGGGTTAATCTTCTTCCGACAAATGGTAAGTTATGTAATTTCGATTGCATATATTGTGAATGTGGTTGGACAGACAAAAAAAGTGAAAAACTTCGCTTTAATCCTAAAGAGGAGGTTATTAGCCGGCTTGAAGAGGTGCTTAAATGTAGAAAAGAGAGAGGGGAACCGCTTGATGTTATTACCTATGCCGGTAACGGAGAGCCAACCATGCATCCAGATTTTGCTGAGATTATAGATAAAAGTATTGAATTACGAGATATCTATTTTCCAGATGTTAAAATTGCAGTACTTAGTAATGCTACACTTTTAGAGCGTGAATCTGTGCGTAAGGCTCTTGAAAGGGTTGATAGAGCTATTTTGAAAATTGATTCTGCTCTGGATGAAAGTATTAAGTTGATTGATAATCAACGTGGTAATTACTCATTGCAACGTGTTATTGATATGATGAAACGCTTTGAGGGCGAGATTGTTATTCAAACAATGTTTCTTAGAGGTGAATACAAAGGGAAGATTGTTGATAACACCACAGATGAAGAGTTAGATGCACTTATTGAGGTGTTGAAAGATATAAACCCTTCCATGGTTATGATATACTCTATTGACAGAGCAACGCCACTTGATACCCTTGAGAAAGTGAGCAGCGAGGAGTTAGAGGCTATTGGAAAGCGTTTGGAGGTAAATGGTATAAATGTGTCAGTGACAAAGTAAGAGTATGACAGCAGAAGAAATTAGAGATTTTGAAAAACGACTGGAGTCGTTGAGGAGGTGTCTTTGACCTTGAAACTAAGGAGACGGAGATAGCTAAATTAGAACTGCTAACTGCGGACGAATCATTTTGGTCGGACGCCGAGAGGGCTCGTGAATTACTTCGTGAAGTGGCGCAGTTAAAGGCTTGGGTTGCCGAGTGGAAGTGTGTTGAAGTAAAATATGACGAGCTTATAGTTGCCTCCGAGCTTTACAGCGGTGGTGATATGAGTGAGGAGGAGGCCGCAATATATTTTAGGGCGCTTAAAGAGGCATTAGAGGCTTTGGAGCTTAAGGTGATGCTTGGTGGCAAAGAGGATAGGATGAGTGCCATTATTGAGGTTAATTCAGGTGCTGGAGGTACTGAAAGTCTTGATTGGACATATATGCTCCTTAGGATGTATCGTCAATGGGCGGAAAAGAAGGGATATAAGATTTCAGTGTTGAATTATCAAGAGGAGGGGCATGGTTTACGTTCTGCCACCCTTGAGGTTGAGGGAGATTTTGTGTATGGTTATCTTAAGGGTGAGAGTGGCGTGCATCGGCTTGTGCGAATATCCCCTTTTGATGCATCTGGTCGTAGGCATACAACCTTTTCATCGGTTTTTGTTGCACCTGCGGTTGATGATGATATTGTTATAGATATATCACCATCTGATATAAAATGGGATACATATCGCTCTGGTGGAGCAGGAGGGCAGAATGTAAATAAGGTTGAGACAGGTGTGAGATTGCATCATATACCATCGGGTATTGTGGTAGAAAACACCGAAACGCGCTCACAGCTGATGAACAAAGAGAAAGCAATGCGTATTCTTCGTAGTAAGTTATACCAAAAAGAGTTAGAGCGTAAGATGGAGTTGCAACGAGAGTTAGAAGGAGGAAAGAAACGAATAGAGTGGGGAAGTCAGATACGTAGTTATGTAAT
>CAYIZU010000051.1:0-11318 GCA_964367795.1 uncultured Rikenellaceae bacterium
AAAGAAAAAATCATATGTCCCGGAACAGACGCAGGTAAGGAGTATTATGTTAGGACAGATAATTTGTATATATCTGTAACCCAAAATAATAATCCATAGCATTTCTTTCACCCCATTTAGGTTTCAACACTTCTAAGTGGGGTGAATATTATTATTTAAAAACGTGATTAAACTCCAAATACGTGCCTCTTTAATATCCTTTGCTCGCTATCGCCCATTACTTCCGTTTCCCAAAACATAATTTTTATATAACCGTGCGAAAAAATCTGCACATAGACACCTATATCACAAACCATAATATACCCAAATAGATTTCCAATTTTATCATATGTTCGGATAATTAGTCGCCCCTTAAAAAAGGTTCACCGAACTGATAATCACATATTTAGCTTTTTGGGCGATTTTTGTTTTCTACCAACTTTTTCAGTTTTATTGCTAAAGTCTGGCAATATTTCCGCTTTTGGCTGGCGCTTTTGGTCTCTATCTCACTTCGGAGTAAACCCGCTACACTAAAGCGAGATAGACCCCAAATGCACTCAGCCAAAACCAAAAATCTTCGCCAGCCTTTTTTAAGGGGCGACTAATTAAAAGGTTGACGATTACAAAGTTATCAATATAATTCACCCTCTTTATATAACCTATAAAATGCTCCCAAAATAGATGTTTAAATTTTAACAAATTTTCCAATTCGAGATGATTTTTATGTTAAAAATCAAACATTTATCAACAATAATGTTGATAATGATTCAACGTAATTGACTGTTATATTATGATTTAAATATTTTTATCCATTATATTTGCATATGTGAAATTAAGTTGTTAATTTTGCAACACATTTTCAGATATGGATGTTGTTCGGTTGTGTGGGATGGATATATAATTGATTGAGAATCTGGATAGAAACTAAAACTTAAAATAAACTAAATTATGGAAAAACTTCTTTTATTGGGAAATCAGGCATTTGCGCAGGGTGCGATAGATGCAGGATTATCGGGTGTATATGCTTATCCCGGAACTCCGTCGACGGAGATAGGTGAATATATTCAGGAGTCGAAGTTGGCTGCTGAAAGAAATATTCAAAGTCGTTGGAGTGCTAATGAGAAGACAGCTATGGAGGCGGCTCTTGGTATGTCTTATGTTGGTAAGCGTTCTATTGTGTGTATGAAGCACGTGGGATTAAATGTGGCGGCTGATGCTTTCGTTAATTCAGGAATGACAGGAGCTAATGGTGGTCTTTTAGTTTTTGTTGCTGACGACCCGTCAATGCACTCTTCTCAAAACGAGCAGGATTCGCGTTATTATGGGAAATTTGCATTTATGCCAATGCTTGAACCAACAAATCAGCAAGAGGCTTATGATATGGCGGCTTATGGTTTTGAGCTATCGGAGAAGATGGGTATACCTGTCCTTGTACGTATGACAACGCGTTTGGCGCACTCTCGTGCAGTGGTTAATCAAATACCAATTATGTCGCAAAATGAGCTTTCTATGCCAAAGAAGCCTCGTCAATGGGTGCTTATGCCAGCTATATCACGTGGTAGGTATGATGTTTTATTAGAGGAGTACAAAGAGTTTGAAAAGATAGCTGCTACTTCATCATTTAACACATATACCGATGGTACTAATAAAAAGATGGGTATAATCGCTTGTGGTATAGCACACAACTATTTGATGGAAAATTATGTTGGTGAGACTTGTGAGTATCCAGTGCTTAAAATTTCGCAATATCCTCTGCCAACTGAACTTATTCGTCGTATGACTGAGGAGTGTGAGTCTGTGATGGTTCTTGAAGAGGGGCAGCCATTTGTTGAGGAGCAATTACGCGGACTTCTTAATAATGGAGCTAAGGTATATGGTCGTCTTTCGGGTGAGTTGCCGCGTGCAGGAGAGTTAAATCCAGATCATGTTGCTAAGGCACTTAATAGAGAGTTACCAGAGGGTTTTGAGCAGAGTAATGTAATTGCTGTTCGTCCTCCGGCGCTATGTCCTGGATGCGGTCATCGTGATTTATACGATGCACTTAATGCAGTACTACGTGAAGAGTATCCAGCTGGTAAGGTGTTTAGTGATATAGGATGTTACACGCTTGGTTTCTTACCTCCTTTCCGTGCTATTGATACGGTTGTGGATATGGGCGCATCTGTGACAATGGCTAAAGGAGCCGCTGACGCAGGGTTGTTCCCTTCGTTAGCAGTTATTGGCGACTCTACATTTACTCACTCTGGTATTACAGGCTTATTAGATGCTGTGAATGCTAAGAGCAATGTGGTTATAATCATCTCTGATAACCTAACAACAGGAATGACAGGCGGTCAAGATTCAGCTGGAACAGGTCGTATTGAGTCGATATGTGAGGGTGTTGGTGTTGAGCCAGAGCATGTGCGTGTTGTGGTGCCTCTAGCTAAGAACATGGAGGAGATGAAACAGATAATACGTGAGGAGATTAATTATAATGGAGTTTCTGTTATCATACCACGTAGGGAGTGTATTCAAACTCTAAAACGTTCAAAGAAGAAATAGTATAAATAGTAAAATCATAAGTATATGAAATCAGATATAATATTATCAGGCGTTGGGGGTCAAGGTATCCTTTCTATCGCTAATGTAATTGGAGAGGCAGCCCTTAACGATGGATTAAATATAAAGCAAGCAGAGGTTCATGGTATGAGTCAGCGTGGGGGCGATGTTCAGTCAAATCTACGTATTTCTTCTGTGCCAATTGCATCGGATCTTATTCCTAAAGGGAAGGCAGATATTGTTATTGCATTAGAGCCTATGGAGGCATTGAGATATGTAGAGTATCTTTCACCAACAGGATGGGTGATAACTAACTCGACACCATTCATCAATATTCCAGACTATCCAGCTATTGAGACTATATTAGAGGAGTTACGCAAGCTTCCTCGTGTTATTATTCTTGATATTGACACTATTGCAAAGGATGCAGGTATACCACGTGCAGCTAATATTGTTCTTCTTGGTGCCGCTTCGGAGCATGTTGGTATTGAGTATGATAAATTAGAAGATGGCATACGTCGTATTTTTGCTCGTAAAGGAGAGGCGATTGTTGATATGAATATTAAGGCTCTCCGTTTAGGTAGGGAGAATGCTAAATAGTTTAATAGTATGAATAACACACCAATAAATAGAGAAGTTGTTGATGCTGCAATAGCAGATATGGGCATTACAAACTTCGGGAAAGCAACAATACGTCAGATTGTAGGTTTAGTATCTAAAGTCGAAGCTCAGACAGGCGAAAAATATGTGCGTATGGAGATGGGAAGTCCGGGACTTCCTGCAACACAGATAGGTGTTGAGGCGGAAATAGCGGCTCTTAAACGAGGCGTCGCGGCTATATATCCAAATATAGATGCTATACCTGAACTGAAGACAGAGGCGTCGCGCTTTATAAAAGCTTTCATTGATGTTGACGTGCCTTCGGATTACTGTATTGCCACAACCGGTTCAATGCAAGGTGCTTATGCTACTTTTATGGTATTAGGTCAAAAGGATGCCGTTAAAGATACCGTACTATTCATCGATCCAGGTTTCCCTGTACAGAAGCAGCAGCACACTGTTATGGGGCATAAATATGAGGCGTTTGATGTATATAACCATCGTGGTGCTAAGCTACGTGATAAGTTAGAGAGTTACCTTTCTAAGGGTAATATCTCGGCTATACTATATGCGTCGCCTAATAATCCAGCTTGGATATGTCTTAACGAGGAGGAACTTGCTATTCTTGGAGAGATGGCAAACAAATATGATGTTATCATAATAGAAGATTTTGCTTATCTTGCAATGGATTTTCGTTCAGATAAAGGAAAGCCTTTTGTTGCTCCGTTTCAGCCGTCTGTGGCGAAATACACTGATAACTACATAATGCTAATATCTGGTTCAAAGATATTTAGTTATGCAGGGCAGCGTATAGCAATAACTGCTATGAGCGAGAAGGTGTATAAGAGTTCGTATCCTGCTTTGCAAGAGCGTTATGGTATGAGCGAGTTTGGTCGCGTTTTCGTATTTATGGCGTTATACACTTTATCTTCTGGTGTTAGTCATTCAGCACAATGTGCCTTAGCGGCTATGTTTAAGGCTGCAAGTGATGGGGAATTAAATTTTGTGGAGAATACGCAAGAGTATGCTAAGAGAGCGGGAATACTTAAGGAAATTTTCAAACGCAATGGCTTTCATATTGTTTACGACATGGATAACGACCAAACTGTTAGTGATGGTTTCTTCTTCACGATAGGCTATCCTAATATGGGAAGTGATGAGTTGGTTGAGAAGTTGGTTTACTATGGTGTTAGTGCAATATCATTATCATCAACAGGAAGTGAGCAGCAGGGTTTAAGAGCTTGTACTTCTAAGATATTTCCTGAGCAGTATGAGGTACTAGAGAAAAGGTTAGCGCAGTTCAATGCCGATTATTCGCAGAATTAAATAGATTAAATAAATAAATTTTTTATAAAGATGTTAAATTATACGACAGCAGAGGAGGCTGTAAAATTAATTAAATCGGGTGATAATGTATATGTGCATGGTACTACTGGTGCACCAAACACCCTAATCAATGCGCTGGTTGCGCGTCATGAAGAGCTACGTGGTGTAAATATGTGGGGAGCACTCGTTATTGGAAAAACTGATTACGCAAAAGAGGAGTATAAGGATAGCTTTACGGTTCACTCATTATTCGTTTCAGATTGTTTGCGTCAGGCTATCTCTGGGGGTTACGGATATGCGGTTCCGGGACAGCTGAGCCAAATACCATCTCTATTCCGTGAGGGATACTACCCGATAGATGTTATATTGATGAATGTGTCAATGCCGGATGAGCATGGTTACTGCTCAATGGGAGTTTCTCTTGATATAACAGTTGGTGCATATGAAGCTGCTAAGGTGGTTATTGCTCAAATTAACCCTAACGTGCCACGTGTTTTCGGGGATGGTCAGATGCATATCTCGGAATTCGATGCAATTGTTGAGGTTAACGATCCTCTTGTTGATATTCCATCTCTTGACTCAACTGAAGATGATAAGAAGATTGGTCAATATATTGCTGAATACATACCAGATGGCGCAACACTTCAGATTGGAGTTGGAGGTATTCCAAACGCGGTGTTACGTGCTCTTACATCACATAAGAATCTTGGTATTCATACTGAGGCGTATGTTGAAGAGATGGTTCCACTTCTTGAGTCAGGTGTTATTAATAATTCACAGAAAACACTATTTAGAGGTAAGAGTGTGGGCTCGTTAGCACTTGGTACTCGTAAGCTTTATGATTACATGCATAATAACCCATCTATGGTAATGAAAGATTGCGCATATACTAATAATCCTGCTATCATAGCTCAAAATCCAAAAATGCGCGCAATAAATGCTGCTATTGAGGTTGATTTGTCTGGTCAGGTATGTGCTGACTCAATAGGGACACGTATTTATTCAGGTGTAGGTGGTCAGAACGATTTTATGTATGGTAGTACACTATCAGAAGGTGGTATGAATTTTATCGCGCTGTCATCTATGACAGCTAAGGGTAAGTCGAAAATTACCCCTTTCCTTACTCCGGGCGCTGGTGTTACAACTAATAGGTTCGTTATTCAAAATATTGTTACCGAGTATGGTGTAGCAGAACTACGCGGTAGGTCCTATGCCCAGAGAGCGAGAAATCTAATCAATATTGCGCACCCATCGGTACGCGAGGAGCTTGAGCGCGAGGCCTTTAGTAGATTTGGAGCATCTTTTCTAAGTCTAAAGTAATATAGAGTTGAAAATTTAAAAGAGACCGTCTTGAATTATTTCGAGGCGGTCTCTTTTTTGTTGGCATATTATTTGAGTACACCTGCTATTATCAATTTATTATTTTAATTATGAGAAGATTAATCGGTATAGGTATGCTGTTGGTTGTAGCAGCGATTGCAATCACCTTCGGATGTCGTGGTAGAATACTGAGCGGCGAAGTTGTGAATATGAATGTTAATGGGTTTTCAGAGGTTATAGAGTCGGGGGATTCTATCATAATTCTTGATATTACAAGTGATGCTCTTGGTGATATTATTATTACAGGCGCGATGGCATACCCTATAAATAATGAATCTGATGCTAAAACAATAGTGGCAGAACATGGGGTTGAAAAGCCATATGCAGTTTATGACTATGATGGTACGATGAGTCCAAGTGCAGCAAAGCACCTTGCTAAACAGGGGGCAAAGGTGTATCATCTCAAAGGAGGACTTAAGGATTGGATTGAGGCTGATGAGATAATTATGGTTATGCCAGTGGGAAACACTCTCTCAAAACCATTAAAGACAAAAAAGTCACAAATGATGAATGACACTACGATGATGAAAAAAATAAATAATTTAGATAGGCGTCATAACGATATGAAAGTGAAAAAATCAAATAAAATGTCAACGCATTGAAAATCACGCATTTAAGCAGTCGGGACTGTACAATATATTACTATTATAATAGTTTGGTATTATAATTGTTAGTAATATATTATTATAAATTGTAAAAAATAATATAGAAAATATTTGGAAGTTCAGAATATAATAACTAATTTTGGCACATAAATTGTTTAAAAGATATTTAGAAAGTTTCTTCATTTATTTAAGTTTGGGTTAGTAGAAAGTGGGCAGTCGTGAGACTCCCCACTTTGAAAGAAAATTAATTAAACATAATATATAGGTTTCTTCATTTATTTAAGTTTGGGTTAGTAGTAAACGTGGGCAGTCGTGAGACTCCCCACTTTCTTTTTGTAAGAGATTATTATATAAAATTTTGTTTTTGAAAAAAAAAATTGTAAATTTGCATATTATGAGATATTTGATAGAGAATAATTTAATGGGATTATTGATAGGGGTGGCAACATTCTTGATTATAGGTTTTTTTCATCCCATTGTTGTAAAGGCGGAGTATTATTTTGGAAAAAAGATTTGGTTTGCCTTTTTCGTACTGGGGGTGATAGGTATTGTGGGTTCGATAATGGTGAAAAATCTACCAATGTCTGTATTGATAGGAGTTTTTGCGTTTTCGTCGTTCTGGAGTATAAAGGAGGTTGTTGAGCAGGAGAAGAGGGTGCGTAAGGGATGGTTTCCAAAGAACCCGAAACGAAAGTATGATTTTTAAAAGATTATGATTGATAGCGATAAAAATAAGGTTTACTACACAATAGGCGAAGTGGCAGAGATGTTTGGGCTTAATGTATCAACAGTACGTTACTGGGATAACTGTTTTCAGGTGCTGAAGCTTGACAGAACGAAGAAAGGAAATCGTCTATTTCGTCCGCAGGATGTTGAAAAATTTAGAATTATTCACCATCTTATAAAGGAGAAGGGCATGACCATTAAGGGAGCGGAGTTGTATCTGAAAAAAAGCGATTTATCGCATGCTGAGAGAGATGTGAAGATTATCGAGAAGTTGGAAGGTATCAAATCGCTACTTAACGAGGTGTTGTTAAGGATTAAAGAGGAGGGAAGGGAGTCTAATATTATCTACGAGGAGTCCTAATGATTTAGGTCTTTTATTAAAAGGTTAACAACCAAGGAATCACTTACTAAATCTGTATTGTTATGAATGTAAAAGAGGTAATTAAAATAATGGAAAATTTCGCCCCGCCTGCGTTAGCTGAGAGCTATGATAATGTAGGATTAATGGTGGGTGATAGCTCAATGCGAGTTACAGGTATTCTTCTTGCTCTTGATGTTGTTGAAGAGACAATTGATGAGGCAATTGATAGTGGATTAAACATGATAATATCGCATCATCCACTAATATTTAAGCCTATAAAGTCTCTTACTGGGCGAGATTACATTGAGAGAATTATTATCAAAGCATTAAAAAATGATATAGCAATTTATTCGGCACATACTAATGCAGATATTACTCGTGGAGGGGTGTCGCATATTTTGGCTAAGGAGTTGGGTTTAAAGCATTTGAAGGTATTACGTCCGATTGAGAATAATCTCGTTAAGTTGGTGGTATATACTCCATTTGACTATTCGAATGATGTTCGCAAGGCTTTGGCGGATGCCGGAGCTGGAGCTCTGGGGATATATGATAGTTGCTCATTCTCGTCAATAGGGGAAGGGCGTTTTCGCGCGTCGGATGGTTCTACTCCATTTGTTGGTAGTGTTGATAGTGTCCATACAGAGAAAGAGGAGAAGATTGAGGTTGTTGTGCAAAAGCATATGTTAAGTGAAACCATTACAGCTGTAAAGAGAGTGCACCCGTATCAGGAGGTGGTTTATGAGATATTTTGTTTATATAATGCAAATAATAATATCGGACTTGGCATTTGTGGCGAACTGGAAGAGGCGATGGATTTAAACGATTTTTTCCTGATGGTGAAAAGTAGGCTATCGCTGGAGTATATACGATACTCTAAGCCAAATAAGACATTAATTCGCACAGTGGCATTATGTGGAGGTTCCGGAGGTTCGATGATAAGTGATGCTGTCCGCTCTTGTGCAGATATTTATCTTACAGGAGATCTGAAATATCATGATTATTTAAGTACTGATAATAATATTATTATAGCAGATATAGGGCATTTTGAGAGCGAACAATTTATATTAAATGTTTTTTATGATGTTTTAATAAAAAAAATTACTACCTTTGCAGTTCGCAAGAGTGCTAACTTCATTAATCCGATGAAAACCATATAGGTGAAAGTGGGGTAGTATGCTGTAAATCAAGGTTATAATAACTGAACTTAATACGTATGAAAAAAGAGGTAAAAAATCGTAGTATAGAGGAGAATATAATCTCTCTTTATAAATTGCAACAAATTAAGTCTAAGATAGACGAGATTAATCGTATAAAGGGTGAACTGCCTTTTGAGGTGCAGGATTTATCTGACGAGGTGACAGGATTAGAGACTCGCATTGAAAATCTTAAAGCTCGCGTTAATGAGCTACAAGAGTTAACCAAAAATAGTAAAATTGAAATTGAAAATGCTAAAGGGTTAATAGATAAATACCAAGCGCAGCAGAATAATGTTAGAAATAACTTAGAGTATGAGTCAATATCTAAAGAGATAGAGTATCAGGAGTTGGAAATTCAACTTTTAGATAAGCATATACGTCAATATAGTGATGAACAGAAAGAGAAAACTATGCTTATTGATAGTGTCAATGCTGTATTAGAGGATAAGAAAATATCTTTTAAAGAGAAAAGCACAGAGCTCGAGACTATAGATAATGAAACAGCAAAAGATATAGAGGCATTAAATAAGAAAGTGCGAGCTTTAGAGGTTAATATAGATGAAAGATTCTTAGTTGCCTTTGAGAAAATACGCTCTACAATGAAAAATGGTTTAGCTGTTGTATCGGTAAAACGTGATGCATGTTCGGGGTGTTTCAATAGGATTCCACCGCAACGTCAGTTAGATATACGAATGAGTAAGCGTATGATTTTCTGTGAGTATTGCGGAAGAATACTTGTTTCAGACGATTTGGAGCAGGCATAGTCAAATTGTTGTATTTTTTTACAGTCTTTGTAATGTGCTGATTGTGAATATTTTGAATGTGTTTACGTTTGTAATTTTCATAATATTGTAAAAAAAACAGTAAGAATTATTTGCATAGTTGATAAAGTTTACCTATCTTTGCATCGTCTTTCTGAAAAACAGATAACGCTTTTGCGGATGTGGCGTAATTGGTAGCCGCGCTAGACTTAGGATCTAGTGTCGAGAGACGTGGGGGTTCGAGTCCCTTCATCCGCACAAACCGCTACCTTAATAGGTGGCGGTTTTTATTTTATATGGTAACGCCCGCCTTAGGGTGGGGCTTGTGAAAATTTACTAAAAAAATATAAAGATGAATGTTACTAAAGAAAATCTATCGCATCAGGTAGAGTTAATAAATGTTACTGTTGAGCCTGCGGATTATACTGCGGTAGTTGATGGTAAACTTAAAGAATTAAAGAGAAAAGCCAGTGTGCCAGGATTCCGTCCAGGTATGGTTCCTATGCAGCTTGTTAAGAAGATGTACTTTAAGAATGTCTTATCTGATGAAGCGTACCAGATGGCATCACAGAAGCTATACAGTTATATTCAAGAGAACAAAATAGAGATAATAGCTGACCCTATGCCGTCAGAAAAACAGGTAGAACTAAATTTTGAGGATGGTGAAACACTTGTGTTTAGTTTCGAAATAGCTGTTTTAGAGCCGGTGAATATTGATTTATCTTCGTTATCGTTAGACAAATATTTATTAACTATTAACGACGAAATGCGTGAAGGGTATAAGAGTAATCTATTAAATCGTTTTGGTGAGTTGGTAGATGTTGAGGCGATAGCTAAGGATGAAGCTGTTACAGTTACTCTGGAGCAAGAAGATATGAAAATAGAGGATGCCTATGTCGGCTTAATTAGCATGAGCGATGAGGCGCGTGCTCCTTTTATTGGTAAGAAGGTTGGCGATGTAATGGATGTTGATGTGAATGAGTTATATCCAACGCCATCACAAAGAGCGGCTATCCTCAGTGTTAAAGAGGAGGAGTTAGAGGGTCTAAATCCAAAATTCACATTAACGATAACTCGTATTCGTAAGTTTGCCCTTCCTGAAATGACGGAAGAGTTTTATGCTAAGGCATTCCCAGATGGTTCAATAAAGAGTAGTGATGAGCTTGCTGCTTATGTTGATGCATCGCTTCGTAGAGATTTGGATAAGGAGACTTTCTATAAGATGATATTAGATACTCGCGAAAAAGTTGTTGAGGAGAGCGGTATAACACTTCCTGAGGAGTTTTTGCAGAATTGGTTATATGTAATAAATAAAGAGAAATTCTCGAAAGAAGATATAGCTAAGGATTTTCCACAGTTTGTTAATTTCATGAAGTGGGATGTGATAAAGAAACACTTCGTAACCGAAGGTGATATAAAGGTTGAACAAGAAGATATTTTAAATGAGGCGAAGGGTATTGCTATGTCTCAATTCCTTCAATATGGTATGAGTAATGTTGATGATGCAATGCTTGATAACTATGCGCAACATATTCTTAATAATAATGAGGAGAAACGTAAGATTTTTGACTCGCTATATGATACAAGAGTTGTTGACTATATCGCATCGAAGGCATTAGTTGTTGAAAAAGAGGTTACTATCGAAGAATTTCGTGAGATAATAAAATAGTTATTTCATATCTGATTATAGCGGCAGAGATAAAAATTGTAATTTTTTGTCTCTGCTTTTTTTTATGTATTTATAAAAAATTGTACGGAGCTATTGTTTATTTAAATATAATAGTATACCTTTGTGTTGTTATTTGGCTGAGTTGTTGTATGGCTAAGGACTAAATGTGTGTTTATG
>CAYIZU010000052.1:0-1549 GCA_964367795.1 uncultured Rikenellaceae bacterium
CACTCATGAATTCTTTAAATTAGTTATTATTTAAAATTGGTAATTTTTTTAACGTCTTTATATATATAACAATGAAGTAATATTATTTTCCGGAAAAGATTTTCTTATTTTAAAAATCATGTTGTGTAATTAATATTTATTATTTACCTTTGCTGAACTTAATGTGATTTTTATGAATATAGCTATTGTAGGAACTGGATATGTGGGACTTGTGTCGGGAACATGTCGCAGAGGTAGGGGTAAATGTAACTTGTGTTGATGTTGATCAGAAAAAGATAGAAGGTCTATCCAATGGTATAATTCCAATCTATGAGCCGGGTCTTGAGGATATGGTGAAGCGCAACTACCAAGAGGGGCGACTTAATTTTACTACAAGTCTTGTAGAGGTGTTAGATGGTGTTGAGGTTGTTTTTTTAGCCGTAGGAACACCCCCTGATGAGGACGGTAGTGCCGATTTACAATATGTGTTAGCTGTTGCTCGTCTTTTTGGGCAGAATATAAAGAAATATACGATTCTTGTTACAAAGTCAACTGTGCCAGTTGGTACTGCTATGAAGGTAAAAGCTGCTATTCGCGAGGAGCTTGATAGGCGAGGTGTGGATATCCCTTTCGATGTGGCGTCGAATCCTGAATTTTTAAAAGAGGGTGCGGCTATAAGTGATTTTATGTCGCCAGATAGAGTAGTGGTGGGAGTTGAATCAGATGAAGCACGCGATATAATAGGTAAATTATATCGCCCATTCTTACTTAATAATTTACGCATAATATATACCGATATACCTTCGGCAGAAATGATAAAATATGCGGCAAATGCGATGCTTGCAACACGTATATCGTTTATGAATGATATAGCTAACTTATGTGAGCTTGTCGGTGCAGATGTTAATATGGTTCGTAAAGGTATAGGGTCGGATACTCGTATTGGCAATAAATTCCTATATCCTGGTTGTGGATATGGTGGTTCTTGTTTTCCTAAAGATGTGAAGGCATTAATTAGAAGTGCTGACGAGAAAGGATATTCAATGAGTGTATTAAAGGCGGTTGAGGATGTAAATGAGGAGCAGAAAAAGGTGGTTCATAAGAAATTATTAAATTACTTCGATGGAGATATTAAAGATAAGACAATCGCCATATGGGGTTTATCGTTTAAACCGGAGACAGATGATATGCGTGAGGCTACATCATTAATAACGATTAAATTATTATTAGAATCGGGAGCTAAGGTGCGTGTTTATGACCCTGTTGCAATGGATGAGTGTCGTCGTAGGGTAGGTGATGTTGTGGAGTATGCCAATGATATGTACGATGCAGCTCTCAACGCCGATGCCATTTTATTATTAACGGAATGGAAGCAGTTTCGCCTACCAAGTTGGGGTGTAATTAAGAAATCAATGAATAGAGCACTTATCATCGATGGACGCAATATATACGTAAGAAGTGAGATGCTGGAGTTGGGTTTTGAATATAATAGTATAGGTAGTAATGGTTAAACCTACTTGTGGGTTATTTTTACTACGGCATCACCATCAAAGGTAAGGGCTTGGTATTT
>CAYIZU010000052.1:1559-6088 GCA_964367795.1 uncultured Rikenellaceae bacterium
GGGGATTGTGTAAATGCACCAATACCATACTTTTCCCATTTTCTGTCGACCAATTCTATGGTTTCACTATTCATAGTTATTATATTTGGCCAATCTCTATTAAATCCATTTAGTCCATTAAATTTTGCCCTTGCATCAACAAAAAGTGTATCTTCAAATATATAGGTATCTCTTTTTGCATCGGTATTACCACCTATTAACCACATAACCGTTTTAAGGTCGTTGAGTGTAACATTTGTGTCAAGTGCAACAATAAATTTCACGCCCTTTAGGTTATTTTTTAAGCAAAAAGAGGATAGAGCCTCCTTAAAATTTACGGTGTCATGTGTGAGAGATAGTAGTATCGTGTAAAAGCCTTGCTTTAATAGAGTATCATCAATATTAGTTACCCCATCTGTTAGTATATACTCATTCGGGGTTACAATATCTCTATTAGTACTCTTATTTGTTGCGTCAATAATCATCTTACCACCTACACCAGACACTGTTGAGGTGTGATCAAGAATATCCATTACGCCGCTGGTTATGGTTACATCGCGGTTTATATCAATATTCTCAATTATACCCTTTATGGTTGATGGTGAAGACAATTTCTCGTTGTTGCCTGTAGTTACAACTATCAATTTAGAAAACATCATTTGTCCAGCTCCAAGTAGTCCTAATCCAACTTTAACACCCTCACCCTCATAACGCTTCTCTATCTCTATAAGTGCCATATTATGTGCAACACCCTCCTGTGGAAGCCACATATCTTTTATTTCCGGTTGCATAACAGCTTTTATCGGCGATAAAAATATCTTTTCAGTAGCTTTCGCAATATATGCATCCTCCTTTGGAGGTATTCCTACAAGTGTAGCGGGATATATAGCATTTTTCTTATGGGTAATGCAGGTCACATGAAATATAGGAAATAAATCCTCTAACGAGTAGAAACCCGTATGGTCTGCAAATGGACCTTCAATAACTTTTGCCTCTTGGGGGTCTACATAACCCTCTAAAACTATATCTGCATCATCTGGTACATAGTGGTCGTTAGTAATACACTTAACAAGTTTTACCCCCTTACCTCGTATAAAGCCTGAGAGGATATATTCGTCAATACCGTCGGGGAGTGGTGCCGTAGCCGAGTAGGTGTATGCTGGATCTCCACCTAAAACCACAGTTACTGGCATGCGTTTTCCTAATGCCTTATATGCCTCATAGTGCTTATCTCCTGTTTTATGCTTATGCCAGTGCATCCCCGTTGTGTTACGACTCATTACCTGCATGCGATACATTCCAATGTTACGCGCTCCACTCGCTGGGTCGTAAGTATGCACGAGAGGTAGTGTAATAAATGGAGCTCCATCGTGTGGCGCACATTTTAGGATTGGTAATATAGATAAATCAACATCATCCCCTTTAATAATAGTATGTTGGCATTTCCCTCGTTTATTACTTGTCTTGGGCATCCATCCTGCGATATCTCCTAAGATAGGTATCATTTTCAATTTGTCCATTAATCCTTTTTTAGGAGATATGGCATCTCCTAAAAGTTTATCTATCTTTACAGTGAAATCATCAACGATATTAACACCTAAAGCCATGGCGATGCGCCTGTCTGAACCAAATATGTTTGTTACAACGGGAAATTTAGTTCCATTATTCTCAAAAATAAGTGCCTTACCACCGTCTATAGCACTTGATACCCTGTCTGTTATCTCGGCTATCTCCATATTGGTAGATACCGGTTCTGTTATACGATAAAGCTCACCTTCGCTCTCTAAAAAGGATATGTAGTCTTGTAAATTCTTATACATAACTAATCCTTTTTAATATATAGAACTTTTTTTGTCTCAAAAAAATCTTCCTCAAAAATATTGAAAATATCGTAGGTTTTAACCTCTCCAAGACGCTTACGTTTAGCAATTCCTTCGGCAATCTCTTCCGATAAATCACCGCCTTTAAGATATAAAATCCCGCGTCCATCACCGCCACGTAGTTTCTGCCATGACCAATCCATAAATGGCTTTAGCATTGTCACTGCACGTGAAATTACATAGTCTGCCTGCATAGGAAGCTCTTCTGCGCGACTATGAAACGCTTCAATATTATTTAGTTCGAGAGCACTGCTAACCTCTCGAACAACTGTTATCTTTTTACCTATTGAATCCACCATTTTAAACTGCACATCAGGGAATAGCACAGCCAAAGGCACACCGGGGAAACCCCCGCCGCAACCTATATCCATAACTATGCTTCCCTTTGGAAATTCCACCACCTTAGCTATTGCAAGCGAATGTAATATATGGTGTAAGTATAGATTATCTATATCCTTGCGAGAAACCACATTTATTTTAGAGTTCCACTCTCTGTAGAGTTCCCCCATGCGAGAAAACTGTTCGCGTTGGACATCTGTCAACCTATCAGAAAAGTATTTCTCTATTAACTCAACCCCGTAATTCATATTAATCTCTACGTGCAAAACCTAAATAGTATATAAGGGTTGCGAGAGCCGATAATGCTGCAACCACATAGGTGCGTGCCGCCCAACTAAGAGCCTCTTTTGCCTGTTCATACTCCTTACCCTCTACGGTATGAGTTGTATATAGCCATCTAAGTGCACGGCTTGAGGCATTGTACTCCACCGGTAGTGTTATAAGACTGAATATAACAACACTTGCAAGCATGAAGATACCAACCCAAAAGAGAGCAGGAAATGAGTTAATTGTAAAGACACCTATTATTAATATTATTTGTGCCCACATAGATGAAAAAGATACGACAGGAACAAGTGCCGAACGCATCTTAAGAGGAGCATAGCTCTCTGCGTGTTGAACAGCATGACCACACTCGTGAGCCGCAACTGCCGCTGCCGATACCGAACAGGTGTTATATACATCTTCCGAGAGGTTTACTGTTTTCTTCTGCGGGTTATAATGGTCAGTCAATGAACCGGGCGTTGATATAACACGCACATCATATATGCCATTATCATGTAGCATTTTCTCTGCCACCTCTCGCCCTGTTAGCCCTTTTGGAAAAGGTACCTCAGAGTATTTTGAGAATACAGATTTTAATTTTGCTTGTACTATAAAACCAACCACTGCAATAACAATAATTAGTATAAATCCATCATTTATTATCATAATAATCTTTTTATTAAATAACAGTTAATTTGTTGAAATTATTGTGCCCTATTAACATAATATGAACTGGCTTGCGCTTGAGGAGTCACCTCTATATCGTTAATATTTACATGCTTAGGTAGTGTTACTATCCAACCCACGACCTCTGCTATATCTTTTGCCTCGAGAGGTTTCAATCCACTGTATACACCATCTGCGCGCTCTTTATCGCCATGGAATCTAACTGTTGAGAACTCGGTGTTAACCATTCCCGGACGCACTTCCGATACTTTAATGCCATATTTTAACATATCAATACGCATGCCTTGAGATAGGGCGTGCATAGCATGTTTAGAGGCGCAATATACAGCCCCTTTTTCATATACCTGTACCCCTGCAGTGGAACCGATATTCACTATATGCCCTTCTCCGCGCTCTATCATACCATTGGCTACAGCCATAGTAATATTTAGAACCCCTTTTATATTTGTATCTATCATGGCATCCCAGTCGGCAAAATCTCCTTGGTGGAAGAGGTCGAGCCCAGATGCCAAGCCTGCATTATTTATTAGAATGTCAATATCTTCCCAACCATCTGTAAGGGTGTTCAAAGCTATATTTACAGCCTCGCGATCGCGTATATCAAAACATAACGTTTGAGTCTTTATTGTTGGATAAAGCTCTGATAATTGATGTTTTAAGGTAATTAATCTCTCTTCTCGCCGTCCTGTTAAAATTAGGTTGTAACCTTTTGTTGCTAAATTATAAGCCACAGCCTCTCCTATACCTGCTGTTGCTCCTGTTATTAGTGCTATCTTTGACATGGTTATTTTACAATTTTTAGTAGTGAAACAAAATGCGTCACTTCAGCATCAAAAAGCTGCGAGGTGAACTCCACATATTCAGGTAGAATCTTTTTCATATAGTTATGATAAGCCTCCAACTCGCCACAGTCAATTTGTAGTGAGTAGGTGAAGTGTTTTTCAACTTCAGAGGATAGTAGTCGAGTAAATCTTGTGGAGCCGTATAGCTCATTTTTCTCGATTGATGGTATAAAGCTCTCCATCATGAATTTATACCATGCACCATGCATTGCTGGCATAACAATATAAGTTGTATTTACTATATATTTTATCTCTTTCATTACTTTATTGCTGGTGAACGTTTAATAATAATAGCTATAATTAATGATGGGATGAATGTTAGCAGAGGCATAGCGCTCATATAGCCAAATATCATATTAATAGGCGAGCTAACAAGTGTCTCAAAATCAGCACCTTCTCCTCCAAATATCTCCGCAGTGATACTGTATACACCGGCATAGTACTCCATATCAAGATTGTAAATAATAGTAGATGCAACCCCTAAAATAAAACCAGCCAATACGTATAACATAATCATATAAAAAAATGCGCGACCTAT
>CAYIZU010000052.1:6098-11293 GCA_964367795.1 uncultured Rikenellaceae bacterium
ACAAAGGGAGCAACAATAAAGTCAATAAGCATAATGATTGATGAAAATCCTCCACTTTCACTATGCCTTGTCAGGTGTGCTAAGATTACCGATAGTGATAAAATACCCCCTACAATTAACCCATCAATTCCGACACTATGCCAAAATATTGGTTTTTGATTTTTACTCTCCATAAACTTTATTCTATTATATATTCCCCTTGTCTAATGATAATAGGTTCGCCAGTTGTAAGGTCACATACGGTTGATAATTGCCCCCATATATCACCCCCATCAACGAAAATGTCAACCATATCACCAATTGTTTCATAGATAAGTGAGCTGTCGGTATACTCCTCCTCTTCGGCATTTCTGAAGGGTATTGTTGTTGAGACTAAAGGTTCTCCAAGCTCTTCCACTATTCTCCGGGCTATATTATTTATAGGTACGCGTACCCCAACACTTTTTTTCTTATCTAAAAAACTATTTGGTATAGAGTTAGAAGCATTCAGTATGAATGTTACTGGTGAGGGCGTGTGTTCTTTAAGAAATTTAAATGTAGCGTTGTCAACCTTCGCATAGTCGGCAATTGAGCTTAGGCTATTGCAGATGAGAGATAGATTATCATTGCTCTTATTCTTTAATTTTTTTATCCGATTGATACTTTTTATAGAACTTAAGGCACATCCTAAAGCGTAAGCACTATCGGTTGGATATGCCATAATACAATCCTTGCGAAGCATATCTACAATCTCGCGAAGTAATTTCTCGTTTGTGCACTCCTCATATAACCGATACCTCTCTCCCATTTTAACCTATTTCTTTTCAAATTTTGCCATTGGTATATCTTCTTGTGTAATGAAGGATTTAGGAAACTCCTTGACAACATCCTGCAATGTCTTTAAAGCCTCTTCGTAGCTCATAAAATCTCCTGCCGATACAGTGAAATAAGGTGCAGAGTAGCTTATATATGCAGGAATATCAGCGAAGAGCTCTTTAAATTTATCCTTTGTTACCTTTGCTTTACTTCTTGCTTTTTGCGAGTTATCAAAAAATATTCGTATTCTATATCCGCGTATTTCACTATTCTCTTTCTTTACTATATTAATACGTCCATCTTTTGTAACTATAACAGATGCCCCAGATAGTGAGTCGGCCTTCTCTAAGCCGTTTATAAGTGCAAGCTTTGAGCTGTCAACAGATAGCGTATCTTTTTTAGTGTCACTTTTTAATTCCTCTTTGGCGTGTGATGTGAAGATGAAAGCACTCATCACTAATACCAATAATATATATCTATTCATAATTCATTATTTACTATATCCATGCAAAAGTAGTGATTTTTTTATTATTTGCAAAATGTAGTAATAAAAAAGAGCTCATACCGTGAGGTACAAGCTCCTTTGGGGAAGAAATATTAATGAAAAAACTATTTTATTTCAGGACTTGAAACTCCAATAGCGTATTGCCAGTTAGCATACTTACCTTTATCTGCCTCTGCACTCTTAGTTACTATCGCTGCATTCATGATTGATAACACAGGATTGCTATTTAATGCATCAGCAGTAACAGCCGGTGTGGTATCGCTTCCTGCAGTCTCATCAGGTGTGCTCAAGTTAGCAACCACAGTATAGACCGCATCAGCAGGGTACTCTAACCAGTTACAGCCGGTAATCATTGCCTCAGCATCTTTTTTAGAGTATAATGTACCGGAATTCTGGATATCAGTCTCTTCGCCTGTTATAGAGGCTATGCGTCCTGCAAAATAACAGCCTGTTACACTTCCTGTAGAAGAGATAGTTGCAACAATACCCCCAGTAGGTTGCGCTCTACCATCGATAAAAATATCTCCAAAAGAGTAACATCCCACGATATCCATACTATTACGTCCAACAATACCTCCAGCAGATATGTCGTATCCACTTACATTAATTGTACCTTCGTTAACGCAAGCCATTACCGCTGATATAACACCGCTAAGATATGTGGCATTTCCAACAATACCTCCAATGTAGCAAGTAGTGGAAGATGGATTAGGGTAGGTTCCAGAGGTTGGAGACTTGCTACCTTTAATTGTGCCTTTATTTACACAATTCTCAGCACTACCCGCATGAAGATAACCGACAATGCCTCCAGCACCACTTGTTAGATGTGAATCCACGGAGTAGTTAATAATAGCCGTAGATTCATTAGTACAGTTACGTACAGTGCCTCGATATGCTCCAACAATACCTCCTGGATTTATTCCCGAGATTGTGCCATGATTCACACATTCTGAAAGCAAGCCATCGGTAGAGCCGTTGGTTCCACAAATGCCACCTACACCAAATTGTGTTATGCTTGCACCAGGACTGTAGTTCATTTCAATATTTCCGAAATTTTCACAATTGATACCCTCTTCAAGACCAACTCCAACTAAACCTCCTACAGCGTATGATGCTAATATGTTACCGCGGTTTGAACAGTTATATGCGTAGGCATCACCCTTTGTGGCATCGCCTAAAAGACCTCCCACCTCAGAGCCACCTGTGATATTAAGTGTGCTGTGGCAATTGATGAATCTAGCACTTGAAGTACTAGTAGTTTCTCCTACGAAACCACCGACAGGAATAGTAGGCGCAGTTATTGTTCCACTAACTGAACAATTAACAAAAGTTAATACTCCACTACCTACATTGTTAAATACTCCACCCAATTTTGTGCCTGCAGTAGCACCAGCATCTTTAGCTTGAATATCAAGAGCTAAATTTAAATCTCTAATGGTTACTTGACCGTAAGAAGCATTAAATATTCCGCCGTATGATGCAGAGCCGGCAGGTTGTGTAACGGTGATAGTATGCCCGTTGCCATCCAATACAATATATTGCACGTTCTTAGTTGCCCATTCAGAAGTGACTGTGATATCGCTTGTTAATATATATCTTTTAAAATTAGACTGAGAAGTTCCATTTTCGATAGCGTGTAATCCAGCCTCATCAGAGATTGATGTGTATACAGTGTTGTCTACAACGAAATCAGAAGTGTTAATGTCTAAATTGTATCTTCTTCCACCACTAATAATTATTTTGGATTCGCCTGTGAATGTGAAAATATCATTATTTGTATTTTTAACATTAATCTTGATGTGTTTCTCGTATGTGTTAGGTTCGGCTGCAATCATGAAGTTAACTGTATATGTGCCAGTCATTTCATTGAATGTTGTGCCTGTAAGATCAACAGTATATCCATTGCTACCAGCGAAGAATTTGAGTTCTTTTGGAGCATAGTCTCCACTTAAGCTGAATTTTATAGTCATTATAGATGTCTCCTTGCCCATTTCTACCGACGACAGTGGAGTTCCACCGCTTGCAGGAGTGGTAAATGTTCCACTCATTCTAAGTGCGCTATGGATATGCTCGAATGTTGATACCTCGTTTATTGTTTCCATATCGCTTATCAGACGCTTGTTTCTATCTGAAAGATATTTATGGTCTGTAGCAGGATAAACAGCGGTATAGGTTTTTGAGTATGATAAACCTTTTCCACTCTCAAGCATAAAGCTAGCAACTTTACTATTAGTGCCAGTATACTTAAAAGTGGCTACATTTACACCATTTTCATCAAATAGTGAAATCATGTCGTTAGTTTCCCAATTTACCTCAAGTGCTGTACCCCATGTATTTGCATTACCGGTAATGACAGCTTTTGTGTTGTCGGTTTCATCATTAATCACTGATACACCTAATTCTGTTATCCCCTCAAAAGTTGTCTCTTTTAATGTTTCGGGGTTCTCAATTAGCCCCTTTTCGCAACCTATTGTTGTTAAGGCAATAAGTGCGGTGAATAAAATAAGTTTTCTTTTCATATAATTATATATTTGTTTTCAACAGCATATATCTATGCGTAAATTAATTAATAGTTGTTAATTTGCTAAAATAATGGCACAGCATCAAATCTGCTGGCATCAAGTCTCGTAATCACAATTTCAGCATGAAGATTAACCAAATAATGGCACATCTTCAAAACCACCGGCATCAAGTCCCGAAATCATAATTCCAGCCTCAAGATTAATCTCTATAACCTCCAATAGGGGTGTTTCATACTTTTGTTTTTCCATAATTTAATTTTTTAATAAATAATACATTCTTTTTCTGGACAAAGATATGTTATTTTATATCTTAAGTCCAAAAATATCATATAAGGAATTCCTTACCTTAAAAATATATATATATATAAAATGGTAAAAAATTTGGTGGATAAAAATATTGTTCGTATCTTTGCGAACAGAAAAGCGAATTATATGAAATTAGAGAATAAGTATAAGCCCGAAGAGGAGCTAATAGCAAAGTTTGGAAAGGCCTTAGGGCATCCAGCAAGAGTTGCAATAATGCACTATCTTGCAGCGCAGAAAACATGTTTTTTTGGTGATATTCATGATGTGTTACCTATATCAAAAGCAACAGTATCGCAGCACCTGTCGGAGCTAAAAGATGCAGGTTTGATACAAGGGGAGTTTCAGCCACCAAAAGTTAAATATTGTATAAATAACGAAAATTGGGCTCTTGCGAAGAGGCTAATATATGGTTTTTTCGAGGCTTATAATCCTGAAGAGAAGGGCACTTGTTGCGGTTAATGAAAATTATTCGTAATTTTACGAACAATATGCAATATTTGCGATATAGTTAAACGTTATATATTAAAATTGGGAATTATGGAGATTAAAGTATTAGGTACTGGTTGTGCAAGTTGTAAAGTGTTATTTGATGCTGTTAGCAAAGCGGTGGAGGAGCTTGGTATTGATGCAACGGTGATAAAAGAGGAGGATATTATGGTAATTATGAGCTATAATGTTATGAAAACACCAGCTTTAGTTGTTGATGGTAAGGTTGTTTCTTCAGGTAGGAAGTTATCAGTTGGTGATGTTAAAGAGTTATTAACCAAATAAAAATATAGATTATGAAGAAAATTATTTTATTGGTGACGGTTGCTGCGTTTATGGCTTCATGTGCTGCCAATGCTAAGAAAAACGAAACTAAAGAGAAAACCAAGTCGACAACAGAGCAAAAGAAAGAGGCGAAGCCTTGTAGTTGTGGCGGTTGCTAACAAATACTTCTGTATAGTATAAGGGGAGTTCTTAAAACTGCTTTTCTGTGATGCACTTTGATGGTTTAGGATTTTTTAAATCACAAAAATACAAATCAGCGAAGATGCAGCGCGGGAAATGAGTTTTTAGAAGTTCCC